>CABUAW010000027.1 GCA_902489645.1 uncultured Lachnospiraceae bacterium
GTCCGAGAACCATGCCGGACTTTACCGACCGTGAAATTTACATTCTTGAAATCTTAAAAAAACATCTGGCTTTCCGGCTGTATCGTGAGCTTTCAAATGAAAACGCAGAAAAAGACGGCCAGGCCTCCCGTCAGCTCAATAAACTGACATCTCAATACCGGCTGACTCCCCGTGAAGCCGAAGTCGTCCGTCTGATAACTCAGGGCAGGAAGAATGCAGACATTTGTGAAACACTCTACATTTCTTCCAGCACTCTGAAAAAACATACGAATAATATTTATAAAAAGCTCAATGTCAACAGCAGAATCGAGCTGTTAAATCTTATTTCCAAAATTTAGAAATCCCACCAAACTGAACCGACCTCACAATCATTCGACTTTTGAGGTCAGTCCAAACAGCATTTTACTGTTGGTGGGATTTTAATTTCAGAATTTTAGTCAACTTTTGGAAGTCCGGCAAAACCTACGGCCAAGTCGTCATCGGTCGGAATATAGTCGCTCATTTCACCGTTATTGAATTTCTCATAAGCAACCAAATCAAAATATCCGGTTCCGGTCAGACCAAAGACAATCGTTTTTTCCTCACCGGTTTCCTTGCATTTAAGAGCCTCGTCGATGGCTACCCGGATTGCATGGCTGCTCTCCGGCGCCGGAAGGATACCTTCGATTCGTGCGAACTGGGTAGCGGCCTCAAATACGGCCGTCTGCTCAACCGAAACAGCTTCCATTAATTTATCATCATATAACTGGGAGAGGATAGAACTCATTCCGTGATATCTTAAGCCTCCGGCATGGTTTGGAGACGGAATGAAACCGCTTCCCAAAGTATACATTTTAGCCAACGGACAAATCATTCCCGTATCACAGAAATCATAAGCATATTTACCGCGGGTAAAGCTCGGGCAGCTGGCCGGTTCTACGGCAATAATCCGGTAATCCCTTTCACCTCTGAGTTTTTCTCCCATGAACGGAGAAATCAAACCGCCCAGATTGGAACCGCCGCCGGCACAGCCGATGATAATATCCGGCGAAACGCCATATTTATCCAAGGCCGCTTTTGTCTCCAGACCAATAATGGATTGATGCAGAAGTACCTGGTTCAAAACAGAGCCGAGGACATAACGATAACCTTCATGAGTTACGGCCTCTTCAACAGCTTCGGAAATCGCGCAGCCAAGACTGCCTGTTGTTCCCGGATGTTCGGCGAGAATCTTGCGTCCCACGTCGGTTGTCTCCGATGGTGACGGAGTTACATTCGCTCCATAAGTACGCATCACTTCACGACGGAACGGTTTCTGCTCATAGGAGCATTTTACCATATACACCTTACAGTCCAAATCAAAGTATGCACAGGCCATTGAAAGAGCGGTTCCCCACTGTCCTGCGCCGGTTTCTGTCGTCACGCCTTTAAGCCCCTGCTTCTTTGCATAATACGCCTGGGCAATGGCCGAATTCAGCTTGTGACTTCCGGAAGTGTTATTGCCCTCAAATTTGTAATAAATTTTTGCCGGTGTACCCAATGCTTTTTCCAGGAAATATGCCCGAACCAACGGTGACGGGCGATACATTTTGTAAAAATCCTGAATTTCCTGAGGAATATCAATGTAAGCCGTTGTATTATCCAGCTCCTGTTTGACCAGCTCTTCACAGAATACGCCGCCCAGCTCTTCGGCTGTCATCGGCTGTAATGTGCCCGGATTCAGAAGCGGAGCCGGCTTGTTTTTCATATCCGCACGGACATTGTACCATTGTGTCGGTATCTCCTTCTCCTCAAGATAAATTTTGTAAGGGATTTTCTTGTCTGCCATCTTTTTACCTTCCTTTCTCATAAATTCCACATTCTACAGTGGAAAATCTGCGTTACGGAATTTCTTTTCCATAACAAAAAAATCCTGTCCTTATGAAATCTCATAGGACAGGATAAACCTGCGGTGCCACCTATATTCATTCTGTTTAAGAATGCTCTCAGCCATGTACAATCATACATGTTCCACAATAACGGTTGGATTCCGTCGCCCCTACAATCGGCCTTCGCCAACTTCGGTTTGCCCTCACAAGTCCATTCACCCTCACTCATATATCGCGGTCCCACCGTCCGCAACTCTCTGGGAATATGTCATCAAGGCTACTACTCTTGCTCACCGGTTTTTAATTGTTTTTATTATAATGCAGCATAAAACTATTGTCAATGAAAAAATCTTTTTATTTCAAAGCATCGCCCCGCTCCGAGACAAGCTCATATCCTACGGATAAAACCCGGCGTTCCAGACATCCCCGACATTCGGCCGCTTCCTCACCGGTACAAATCTTATTGTCATACAAATCATACTGTTTTCGGTTTTTCACCGGAGACAGATTCGGCATGACCACATTGGCTCCCGCCGCCAGTCCCTTTTCCCGTCCCAACGGGTCCATCGTACCGAGGGCTGTCGTCGCCGGAAGTAAAACCTTTGGAAGCAATATCCGGATAACGGATAAAAGGAACAGGGTCAGCTCCACACTTCCCGCCTTTTCCTTTGCAAACCGGGTTTCGTGATGGGGAATAAAGGGACCGATACCCACCATCTGGGGCTGAAGCTCCTTTAAGAAAATCAAATCTTCCGCCAGATGCTCCATCGTCTGGCCCGGAGAACCGACCATAAATCCGGCGCCCACCTGATACCCGAGAGACCTTAAATCAAACAGGCATTGTTTCCTGTGGGAAAGAAGCATCTCTTCCGGGTGAAGCTGGCGGTAAAGCGCATCGCTGGCCGTTTCATGCCGAAGCAGGTAACGGTCCGCCCCCGCTTCTTTAAATAATTTATAGCTCTCGTAGGATTTTTCACCGATAGAGAGGGTAATCGCGCAGTCCGGATAACCTTTACGGATAGAACGGATAATCTCTGCCATACGCTCATCCGTATAATAGGGGTCCTCGCCCCCCTGCAGTACAAAGGTCCTGAATCCCAAGGCATAGCCGTTTTCACAACAGGCCAGAATTTCCTCCCGGCTCAGCCGATACCTCTCGGCCCGGCTGTTGCCCCGGCGGATACCGCAGTAATAACAGTCGTTTTTACAATAATTTGTAAATTCAATCAAACCACGGGTATAGACTTTATTTCCATAAAACTGTCTGCGCAGTTTTACGGCCTCCCCTGTCAGCAACCCGGATACCTCCGGATTTTTCCAGTCCTCCAGAAGCTCGATGTATTCTTCCCGTGAAAGTTCATGATTTTGAATCAGTTTTCCCGCAGCATCCATACAAATCGCCTATTTATCCTTCCTATCATAATCATCCAGAAAATTATAGCTCATATCGCCTTTATGGTATCCAATCACCGTCTTTAAGTTAATATTATGAACACTTTTAAAGATGTTTTTGTCAATCACATCACTCTTTTTCCGGAATTCCGTGACCAGCTCTTTCATCTCATCCCGTTTGGAACCATGTTCCCCGCCGCAGGTCACACAATTTTCCGTAAAACGGCAGGCGCACTGAATAAAATGAAGCTGATTATAATCTCTCCACGCTTTAATATCGGCCTCCCGGACCATATACATCGGCCGAATCAGCTCCATCCCTTCAAAATTCTGGCTGTGAAGCTTCGGCATCATCGTCTCAATCTTGCCGCTGTAAAGCATCCCCATCAAAATGGTTTCAATCACATCATCAAAATGGTGACCGAGGGCAATTTTATTACATCCCAGTTCTCTGGCATGGGAATAGAGATATCCCCGGCGCATCCTGGCACAGAGATAGCATGGATTTTTGTCAATGGCTGCCACCGTATCAAAAATATCGCTCTCAAATACGGTCAGCGGAATTCCAAGAAGCTTTGCATTGTCCTGAATAATTTTCCAGTTATCCGCATTATAGCCTGGATTCATCACCAGAAATACCAAGTCAAAATGCACCCGGCCATGTTTTTGAAGTTCCTGGAGGAGCTTTGCCATCAGCATCGAATCCTTCCCGCCGGAAATGCAAGCCGCAATCCGGTCGCCCTCCTGAATCAACTCGTAATCATGGACCGCCTTCGTAAACCTGCGCCAGATAGATTTTCTGTAAGTCGTAATAATGCTTCGCTCAATCTCAGAGGTTTTTTTTACCGCAACCGGCGCTTCCTCCAGAAAATGACTGAGCTGATAACGCAAAAAGGCCCGGTAACCCCCGGAGACATTCGTCGCCTTCTGCCCTTCCTTTTCCAGCGCCTGCACCAGTTCTTTGCTCCGCTCTCCGGTATGACACATAATATACAGCGGTTTCGACAGATTGATTTCTCCCATTCGCTCGTGAAATTCCTGCCCCGGAATATGAATGGCCCCGGGAATGGAGCCTCTTTTAAAATCCTCCCCGGAGCGTATATCAACGATGGTCACCTGCCCGCTGTCCATATTTAACAAATCTTCTATTTCAATCGATTCCATGTTTTCCTCCGCCTGTCCCTTTATTTTGCCAGTTCTAACATCTTTTGTAAAGGCGTTTCCGCCTTTTTGCGGAGTTTTTCTTCCAGTTCCACTTCCGGTTCCAGCGTTTCTAAAGCCGAAAGCACGCTTTCCAGGCGAATCCGTTTCATATTCGGACAAAACTGGCGGTGTCCTACCGAATAAAACTTTTTGTCCGGATTTTTCAGCATCAGTTCATAAAAAATCCCCATCTCCGTACAAATCAGGAACACCTTGTTCTCGGAATTTGTCGCATAGTCAATAATCTGAGAGGTACTGCCGATAAAGTCCGCCTCCGCCAGCACATCCTCCGTACACTCCGGGTGGGCCAGCACAAGGGCTTCCGGATGGGCTTCCTTGGCCTTTAACACCTCTTCTCTGTGGATACTTTTATGAACATGGCAAAATCCGTCATGGAAAATAAATTGCTTTTCGGGAAGCTGTTTCGCCACGTAACGGCCCAGATTATTATCCGGTATAAAAAAGATTTCTTTATTCGGAAGCTTACGCACAATATTTACCGCATTGGAAGAGGTCACGCAGACATCGGATTCGGATTTAATCTCCGCCGTCGAATTCACATAACAGACCACCGCCGCCTGCGGATGCTCTGCCCGGACCTCCCGGATACGTTCCAAATCCACCATATGCGCCATCGGACAATCGGCATGCCTGTCCGCCATAATGACCTTTTTCCCCGGATTTAAAATTTTTGCACTTTCACCCATGAAAGAAACACCGCAAAAAATAATCACCTTCTGGGGAACCTTTGTCGCCAGCTCGGCCAGATAATAGGAATCTCCCACGTAATCCGCAATTTCCTGTACCTGTCCGTCGACATAATAATGGGCAAGAATGACCGCATCCTTTGCTTCCTTTAATTCTTTAATTGACCTTACAATTTCATCACTCATTTTTGTTTCTCCAACTTTTTAATTTTCCTATATATTAAGTAGGATTTTATCATTTAAAATTTGTACTGTCAATATAACCGGAAACATCTTTTTATTCTAAATTCCCTGCGGATGCACGGCCTCTTCGAGCTGCCTCAGAGCTTTGGCCAATGTCTCCCGCGGGCAGGCAATATTTATCCGCTCAAAGCCGTCCCCGTCAGGGCCAAACATGGCGCCGCTGTCCAGCCACAGCCCGGCCTTCTCTACAATAAGCCATTCCCGCTCCCGCTCCGTCAAATTCAATCCTCTGAAATCGAGCCATATCAGATACGTCCCCTCCGGCTCAATCAATTTTATTTCCGGAAGCTTTTCATGCAGAAAGTCTCTTAAAAAGTTGAGATTTTCAAAAAGATATGTTTTCAGCTCAGAGAGCCACGCTTCCCCCGATTCATAGGCAGCCTGGCAGGCAACAATTCCCATCAGATTGGCCTGACTGTATCCCGCGGCCGCCACCGCTTTCAGATATTTCTTTCGAAGCTCCGGATTGGAAATAATAATATTGGAGATTTGAAGTCCGGCTAAATTGAAGGTTTTTGACGGTGCCGTACAGGTCACGGTAATATCCGCATATTCCGCTCCCAGATTGGCAAAAACCTGATGCTTATGGCCCGGATATACAAAATCGCTGTGAATCTCATCACTGACGACAATGACGCCGTGTTTCAGACATATGTCCCCGATTCGTTTCAGTTCCCACGTCTTCCACACTCTTCCCACCGGATTGTGCGGGCTGCACAACAGGAAAAGCTTCACCCGGTATTCCACAATCTTTTTCTCAAAATCTTCAAAATCTATTTCATAGTGTCCGTCCGTCAGCTTTAACGAATTATTGACGAGAACCCGGTCATTATCCAAAATCACTTCACTGAAAGGATAATACACCGGCTGCTGGAGAAGCACGCCGTCCCATTCCTTTGTAAAGGCCCGCACCGCTGCGGCCAGCGCAAAAACGACGCCCGGCGTCTTAATCAACCAGTCCTTTTCAATATACCAGTCAAAATGCCGCTCATACCAGCCAATAACCGCATCATAATAGGGCGCTTTTGTCTCGCTGTACCCAAAAATGCCGTGCTTTACCGTCTGTTCCAGACGTTCAAGAATGGCCGGCGCTGTCTGAAAGTCCATATCGGCCACCCACAGGGGCAAAAGATTCTCCGGTTTCCCCCGCTCGGCCATAAAATCATATTTTAAACTGTTTGTATCTTTTCGATTGATAAATTCATTAAAATTCATGTCCCTCTCCACGCTTTCCCGTTCCTGATATTCTTTATCCGATGGCCTGCGACAAATCGCTGATTAAATCCTCTGCGTTCTCAATTCCAACGGAAAGCCGTAAAAAATTCTCCGTGATTCCAAGCTTTTCCCGGACATCCACAGGCACATCCCCATGGGTCTGCAGCATCGGATAGGTTATCAGTGTTTCCACACCGCCCAGGCTTTCCGCATAAGTGATTAAATTTAATTTTTCCAATATTTTTCTGGCCGTATCCGCTGTGTCTGTCCGAAAAGAAATCATACTTCCGAAACCTCTGGACTGCCGCAGATTCACACGATATCCCGGGTGTTCCGGCAGGCCGACATAATATACATGTTGAATCTTCTCCTGGGTTTTCAGCCATTTGGCAATGACCAGCGCGTTTTTCTGCTGCCGCTCCATGCGAACTCCCAGCGTTTTAATACCGCGGATAACAAGAAAGCTGTCAAAAGGCGGCAGGGCGCTGCCCGTCGTTTTATAAATATAACGTATTCTCTCGGCCAAATCTTTGCGGCTTGTACACAAAAATCCGGCCAGCGTATCGTTGTGACCGCCTAAAAATTTTGTCCCGCTGTGAACAACCAGGTCGGCTCCAAGCTTCAATGGATTCTGATAATATGGAGACAAAAATGTATTATCCACGATTAAATACAAATCATGGGCTTTTGCCAGCCGGTGCATCTGCCCTAAATCTGTCACCAACATCGTCGGGTTGCTCGGCGTCTCAATGTATAACGCCTTCGTATTCTCCCGGATAGCCGCTTCTACCGCCCGGACGTCCGAGGTATCCACATAGGAAAATGTCATGCCCCGTCGTTCCCCGATTTCTTTGAACATTCGCGTAGAGCCGCCATAAATATCCTCCGAACAAATAAAATGCGCTCCCGAATCAAATAACTCAAAACAGAGGGTCAGCGCAGCCATGCCCGATGTACAGGCCACGGTATCCAACGCGCCTTCCAGGGAAGAAATAATATTTTCCAGCTCTGTCCGCGTCGGATTACTCTCTCTCGAATAGTCATAGCCCGTTGATTTTCCAATTCCCGGGTGGGAAAAGGTCGCTGTCTGATAGATTGGAACCGAAACGGCGCCGTAACTGTGTTCCTTCGGCCCTGTTCCGTTTCCGTGAATACATCGTGTTTCCAAACCATATTCCATACTCACATACCTCACATTTAATTATTATAAATTTAAAGACCCCAATCGTTTTTCAATTTCCTGAATATCGGCCGTCTTTAAAGAAACCTCCGCAGCCCGTGCAATATCCTCAATCTGGAAAACTCTGCGCGCGCCGGAAATGACATTGATGTCCCCGCCCTGTGCCAGTAAAAAAGCAATGGCCAAATGGGTGCAGGTGCAGTTATAATCTGCGCAGATATCTTTTAATCCGTCAACAAACTGAAGAACCGACTCAAAATTGCCCGCCTTCCATAATACCGAATCTTCCCGTGCATCTCCCGGCTGTACCACATAATCTTTTTTCACATTTCCTGTCAAAATTCCCCGTTCCAGAGCCATATAGGCATGGAAGGAAAGTCCCTTTTCGCGGCAGAGCGGAAGAATCTCCTTTTCCGCGCTCCGTTCCAGCATACTATAGTGACCCTGAATAATATCAATATCGCCCAAAGATGTATAAGAGCGGATTTCGTCCGGCGTCATATTGGAAGAACCAATCGCCCGGATTTTTCCCTCTTTCTTCAAATCCATCAAAGTGCCTACGGTTTCCTCCGGCGGCGTCAGCACTGGCGGGCAGGCCGGATTATGGGTATAGTAAATATCGATGTAGTCCGTTCCCAGCCGTCTGAGGCTTCGTTCAATTTCAGTACGGATAGCGTGGGCCGTCAGGTTCCGTGTCACCCGATGACCATCCTTTTCAAAACGAAAGCTGCCTTCATCATCATCCCACCACAAACCGCATTTTGTGGATATAATATATTTGGAACGATTTCCTTTGATAGCCTTTCCCACAACCTCTTCACTATGGCCGAAACCATAGACCGGAGCCGTATCGATGGTGTTGATTCCAAGGTCCAAAGCTTTGTGAATCGTCCGTATGGACTCCTCATCATCCGAACCGCGCCACCAGGTACCGCCGCCAATTCCCATGGCGCCCAACGTGATGACAGATGCTTCGATATCTGATTTTCCAATTTTCATATACTTCATTATACTACCTCCCAAACTATTATTCCTCTGTTTTTGTAAATTCCATCAGAATATTTATAATACTTCCGACGCCATAGACGAGGGCTTTTTCATTCAATACGAAACCGCTGTTATGCGTCGGGTACACATATCCGTCCGGCTCTTCGCTCCGGGCGCCTACCCGATAATAAACGCCCTTTGTTGTTTTCAGATATTCGGAAAAATCCTCACATCCCATAACCGGCGCATTGTCCAGAATTTGTGAAGCGCCGTAATTCTTCTCCAAAATCCGCCGCACCTTTGCTGTGAGCTCGGGTTCATTATACAGCGGCTCGCAGCCCTCCGTCAGCTTCCATGAAAAACCGCAATGATAAGCCGATGCAATCCCATAACCGATTTCATCAATCCGGCGTGTGATGACCGAATGTTCCGACCAGTCCAAATATCTTATCGTTCCCCCGAGTTTTACCCGGGATGGCAATGTATTATAAACCTTTCCTCCATGAATCCGGGTCACACTGAGAACCGCCGATGAAAGCGGGTCCACGGAACGCGGCACGATATGCTGCAGCGCCTGAACCAGCTCCGCCGCAGCCAGTACGGTATCACTGGCCAGGTGCGGAAAGGCCGCATGGCCTTCTTTTCCTGTCAGCAGCATATCAAACATGTAATTGGCGGCAAAATTGATGCCCGGATGGACGGCAAAATATCCCGGTTTCGCATCGGTACTGTAATGCAGGCCAAAAATATAGTCCGCACCCTCCAGCGCCCCATGCTCCACCATGGATTTTGCCCCGCCCGGCTGAACTTCCTCCGACGGCTGGAAAACAAACCGTATCTCGCCGCAAAGAATATCTGCCATTTCCGACAGAATTTTTGCCGCTCCCAAAAGAGTTGCCGTATGGCCGTCGTGGCCGCAGGCATGCATGACGCCCTCATTTTTTGAGCAAATCCGATGGTTCGGATTTTCCTTAATCGGCAGAGCATCCATATCGGCCCTGAAAGCGACTGTCCGTCCCGGACGTTTCGTATGAAGGATTCCAAGAACTCCCGTCTTTCCAAGACGCAGCACCTTGATATTTGAAAAGCTCTTCAATGTCTTTTCAACAAAATCCGCCGTGCCAAATTCCTCAAATCCAAGCTCCGGATGCTCATGCAGATAATGGAACCACTCGATAACCTCCGGTTCAACAGACTTTATTTTCTTTTCCAATTCAATATTCATCATCTATCGCCCTAACTTAAAAGGCACAAGTATCGTGATTTATGACCACGGTACTTGTGCAAAATTATTATTTACCAGCCAGAATATCCAGCCTTAATCTACCGCCTGTACCTACATTTTCATCGGCATGCTCTTTAATAATAACAACTGTATTCACCTTTTTGCCGGTAAAGAAATTGTCAGCCACTTCCTGTATGCCTCTGACCAAATCCCGTTTATATTCGACCGGTTTGCCCGGCGCGGTATATACAAAAAAGGTAATCTGACCATCGCCCTGCGGGGTCTGCTGATATTCCGGAATCGGATAAAGGTACACATCTCTTAATGTCGGAGCGAGATGAAATGCGCCAACGGCGGCTTCGCCAACCTTCTGTATAAAATCACGGCTTTCTTCTTCCGTAAAGGAAATACTTGTTGTTACAATAATTGTTGCCATAGCTTTTGTCCTCCTTTAAAATTAAATTAATCGACGTCCGGAACATTAAACTGAGGATTCTCATAGGAAATCTCTCCTGTTTTTAAATAATATCCGGATGGAATACGTACATTTGGATAAGTTTCATTAATAAAATCCGCAAATTCTTCACTGCAGGTCAATTCGTAGATATCCTTTATCCACTGGGCGTCTTCATTTTCCTTTAAAACACAGAAGCCCTGGCCGGAATTATCAATCGCCTGCTGGTCTGTTTCGCTGGAAACAATATTACAACTGTCAATTGTCTCCTGGTCCATCAGGGCATATGTCATGGCAGGCATCGTCATAAAGTCCAAATCAGGCAATGCGCCGACACGGCTTCTCGCATCAATTTCTTTAATCTCCAGATTCTTTGGATTGGATGTGATATCCAAAACGGACGGGTAATCCACACTGTCATCCAGTTCAATCAATCCAAGATTTTCAAGAATCTCCAGCTCACGTTTTCTGTTCGAATTATCATTGGCAACAGCCCCCAGGGCACCGTCAGGAATCTCGTCGAGCGACGTATATTTCTGGCTGACAACCAGTACCGGACTTGTTACAATCTGGTCCTTATAGAAAATCAAATCGCTGCCATAACTCTCATTGTAAGCCTCCAGATACGGAATATTGGCAATATAGTTCAAATCATTTTCGCCGTCGGCGGCCGCCTGCATAACGCTGACTGTTTCCGAATATACCTGCGGTACAATTTCGTATTTATCGGATAGCTTGTCCGCAATCCAGTTAATAATTTCTTCATCTCTGGCGATAATCCCCACGGTTAATTTTAATTTTTCACCGGAAGCCTCGCTTTCAGCTCCTGCGGTCTCTGCGGCCTCTGTGCTTTCCTGAGCCGACTCCGTAGCCGCGGCTGTTGTGCTTGTTGATGTTGAACTGCTGCAGGCGGCCAAAGATAAGGCGGCCGCTGCGCTTAATCCCAATGCTACTGCTTTTTTCCACTGTTTCATTTGTTTCCTCTCCTTACATTTCTCTAAATTATTTTACCTTTTCATAAATGTGATTTCCTGCCCATTGTAAAATCTGTACCAGAATCACCAATACCAGGACCGTGCTGTACATAACCAGGTCGTCAAAATTCTGATAGCCGTAAGTCAGGGCTACGGCTCCCAGGCCTCCGGCCCCAACGACACCGGCCATCGCCGTAAATCCAAGAACGGATACCACCGCCATTGTCATATTCGTAACCACTGAAGGAATCGCTTCTTTAATGATAATATAGAAGGTCACCTGGGCATCCGAGGCGCCAAAGGACTTTGCCGCTTCAATCAGCGCCGGATTCACCTCTTTAAAACTGCTTTCCAGCAATCTGGCCACCAACGGCGACGCCGCCACAGTAATTCCAAAAATCGCTGCCTTTGTGCCGATGACCGTTCCGCAAACCGCCCGTGTCACCGGGATAATCGCTATAATCAAAATCAGAAATGGAATGGAACGAAGAATATTGATAATCGTTCCGCAGATTCCATAAATCAGCTTATTTGGCCGTAGTCCTCTGGGATTTGTCGTCACCAGAAGCAATGCGAATATGAGGCCGATAATAAAGCAGGTAATGCAAGAGGCAATATGCATGAAAATCGTTTCTTTAAGTCCCGGAAGAATAATCCGGTTAATTAATTTATCCATGCTCATATTGATTTCTCCCTTCCTCAACCGGCTTTACGCCAATCGACATCGTTTTCCTTTAAAAAATTCCGTACATTCGGAAACTGTTCGCTGTCAATCTCAATAACCAGTTTGCCGGCGACACTCTCCCGATAGCGGTCCATTCCGCCCCAGACCACGTCGAATTTCACACCGGTCGAGATGGCCAGTTCGGCCAGGATATTCGGAGTATCCTTATCGCCATCGGCGCCCCTTAAAATCTCGACATAGGACTTTCCGGCCTGTTTTGGAAATTGAGTGCTTGTACCGAGCAATTCATCCAGCGCATCCGGATGATTTAAAAAGATATCCTTGACTTCACCGCTGAATTTTAATTTTCCGTCACTTAAAATGGATATCTTATTGCAGACATTTTTTACGACTTCCATCTGATGGGTAACCACAACCATCGTGATATCGGATTCCTGATTAATCTTTTTTAACAACTCCAAAATGGATTGGGTAATATTCGGGTCCAGCGCCGAAGTGGCTTCGTCACACAGTAATATCTTCGGTTTTAATGCCATTGCCCTGGCAATCGCTACCCGCTGCTTTTGTCCGCCGGAAAGCTCCCTCGGCAGAGATTTGATTCTATCGGCCAGGCCAACCAGTTCCAGATTTTCCATCGCCCGGGCCATCATTTCCTTTTTATCGTATTTTAAACACTTCATTGGCAGGCATACATTTTCCAGAACATTCATGCGCTCTAACAAAGAAAACTGCTGAAATATCATACCGACCGAAGCCCGGAATTGACGCAGCTCTTTTCCTTTCAGAGATTGGATATCCACGCCGTCCACGAGAAGCTTCCCTTCTTCGAAAGGAAGAAGCCCGTTGATACATCGGAGTAATGTGGATTTCCCGGCGCCGCTGACGCCGACCAATCCGTAGATATCTCCGTCGGCAATTTCAATATTAATTCCCTGCAGTACCGGCGTATCTCCAAATTTTTTACACAAGCCTTTAATTTCAATCAAATTTATCACCCCGTATATCCGTATTCTTCCACAACTTCATAAAGCAGACGATACAGATAAGAACCGCCCGTCGGCATTGCGCATCCCGGTGCAAACACAAACCGGTTGCTGCCAACCTCTCTGACGGCTGTTTTATATCTTTCAATCAACCGTTTTTTAACGTCCTCCCGGTGATTCTCCGGCGTCTCAAAATCATGAATCTGGTCGATTCCGGCAATAATCACCTTATCTGTCTCTTTTCTTACTTTTGCAATAGACGCCACTTCATTTTCCGGAAGTCCGGCCGGACAATTTTCCCAGTTCAGCGCCTGAATTTCATCATTGCCATAACCGTAGTACTTATCCAGTCTCAGGTTTCTGTCGCCATGAGCATGAACCATGTTAAACCATGTCCTTCCTTTACAATGCTCCACGACACGTTTCTCATACGGTGTGACAAATTCCTCATACTGGGCATCGGTCAGAATGTGGGCCATGGAATACTGATTCGCCAGAAAAATTCCGTCGATGCCTTCCTCAAACAAAGCGTCCAGATAATTGAGATTTGTCTGCGTCATCGCTTCCAGCGCTTTATGTAACGCCTCCGGATGTTCGACCATCAGTTGGAGGACCGGAGCCGAATTCAATGAGCGGATACACTCCTGAACGGCTGTCAGCGGATTAAAAATCGTAGCGATTAACGGCACTTCGTCTTTGTAGTAATCCTTTAAAATTCTGAGGACCTCCAGTTCTCTTGCAAACACCGGATTCTTTGCATCCAGTACTTCCAGTCTGGCCGCATCCTCTGCAGAAACAATCGGATATTTTTCAATATCGCCATACCACTTTGTCAAATCCGTAGAGAAACGAATCTTCCCTCCATAAGCGGCGGTATAGTAATGGCCATTGGTCATTATTTTAATAAAATCCCAGTGATTGAAATCTGTGGAAGCGATAAGCTCACGGCTAAAATCACCGACATGCTGGTCTACCAACGGCATGTGGTACCAACCGCCAATCGGCGTGCGGTCAATATCCCTTCCTTCAACCAGAGCTTTTAATCTTTCTTTTCCATTCATCATCTTACCTGCTTTCTATTTTCCTTAATTCCTATGTGAATAGTATGATTATAGCATTGATAACTTTCCGAAGTCAACCGGTCGGCTCATACGAAAAATTTATTGCCTGTTATAAGTCATTTCTATAAGCAAAAATACGTAAAAGCGCCCGTATTCTACGGACGCTTCGATGCAAAACTGTATATAATTTTATCAAACCGGGCATATCGGCCGGTCAGGAAAGCAGCCCTGTTTTTTCAAGGGCCTGCCGGATATCCCCAATGATATCCGCCACATCTTCAATACCGACAGAAAAGCGGAAAAAGCCGTCGGAAAAATCGTCAGGATATAAATATTGACGCTCGTCATCTTCTCCCAGAAAAACAATCAAACTCTCATCATGTCCCAGGGATACGGCCGAGGTAATCACATTCAAATAGCTGACAAAACGGTTATGGGTGTCATGGTCTGCCTTCAGGCCAAAGGATAAAACGCCGCCAAAGCCCGGCGCCATCTGTTTTTTCGCCGTCTCATGTCCCTTATCCTCTTCCAGACCCGGATAGGCGACAAACCGGACGCAGTCCAGGTCTTTCAGCCATTTTGCCACGGCCAGGGCATTTTCATTGTGCTGCCGCATCCGCAGCGGCAATGTCACCGCTCCCCGCATAATAAGCCAGGCATTAAAGGGACTAATGGTGCCGCCCAGATTCACCTGGGACTGGGCCCGGATGATATCCAGATATTCCTTCTTACCCGTAATCGAACCGCCCATGGCATCTCCATGGCCGTTGATATATTTTGTGAGGCTTTCAATGGAAAAATCGGCGCCAAGCTCCAGCGGCCGCTGATTAAAAGGAGAAGCAAACGTATTATCCACAGATAACAGCGCCCCGTTTTCATGGGCAATATCAGCAATCGCCCGGATATCCGATACCGTCAACGTCGGATTCCCCGGCGTTTCAATATGGATTAATTTTGTATTCGGCCGAAGAGCGGCCCGCACATTTTCCGGGTCAGACGTATCCACCAGACTCGTCTCCACGCCAAACTTGTTGTTTAAAAGCTCATTTAGCAGCCGGTAAACCGCAATATAAGTCACACTTGAAAAAATAACATGGTCGCCTTTCTCAAGCAATGCAAAAAACAGGCCGGACAACGCCGCCACGCCGGAGGCCAGAACAATACAATCTTCTCCGCCTTCCAGACTGGCAATCTTTTCCTGTAAATACTTCTGGTTGGAACCGCCATTTCTTGTATAAAGATTTCCCTCTGCACTGCTCCAGTTCATATCCGTGGGGTCATAAGGCAGCTCATAGCTGTTGGCCATTGTAATCGGCCGTTTAATCGCCCCGGTTTCTCCATCAATATCATTGCCCGTATGTACGGCCCGGGTCATAAATCCATATTCTTTTCCAAATGTATGTTTTCCCATTGTCTGTCATCCTTTCGCTTATATAAAATATTCAATTGTCCCATCCGGGGTCATCCGCGTGTCCTCATTAAATAATACAACAGCTTCACGCGCCTCATAAGGCCCCAGGGAATATATGCCATCCGTTTCTCTGTTAAAATAAGATTCCGGTACAATCCGGTTGTAAGAAAACGGCTCGGTTTCTGTGACGATTATATCCTTCTGCTCAAAAGCGCTTTCCCGGAAATAAGGGTCAAACATATATATTTTTCCATCACGCTCTCCGGTCAGAAGTACATAATGACCGCCGTCAAAGAGCAGCCGCAGCACAACAACGCCGCCCCGGTGCAATGTATCGTTGATATAGCCGCCTTCACCCAGATAAACACTTTTTCCGGAAAGATACCGGCCGGACACATGCAAATCACCGATTTTGCCGTAACCGTTCAGCCAGTTGCATAAAAACATCATGGCCGCACTGGAAGTCCCGCGCTTTCCCATAACGCCCTCGCTGCCATAGCTGTCCAGACTGTACAGCATAATATTGCGTATAACCTCCGGAGATATCTTCTCCCGCTCAAACAGATAGCTGATGGCATTCAGCAGGGTTGTCGGTCCGCAGTCATATTCTGACATTTGATAGCGCAATGGATTTTTCATCGGGCTTTCCTCCTTACAGATTTGAGAATATCTGATACAGATATTTCATATTTTCTTCACTGTCCACATAGACATTGCCATGGTTTGTTCCCGTGAACACCAACTGACCGTCCCTGTATGCCAACAGCGTTGTAAAAGGCACCGGTTTCCACACCTCTTTATCAAGGGGAACCGTTGCAAAAACCAGGCCGCCGTCGATTTCTTTATAAAAAAGTGAATCCGCGTAATTTGTATGGACATACATATATTCACCGTCATAAATCAAAAGATTCAGCTTATTCCCCTTCGACATGGACACCAGAATATCATCCAGAAGCCGGAAGCGTTCCTCGCCGCTCAGAGTTTTCCTCCGAAGCATATGGGCCTGATTGATTTCTTCAACCAGGTAAAGCAGTATGCGCTCGCTGTCCGTATCCCCGGACTGATATTTCACAAATTTTTCGAGGGGCGCATAATCAAAAATTGTTCCGTTATGCACCTGTGTCCATCGTCTTCCCGAAATATCCTTAACCGTATACGGATGGCAATTGGTATACTCCACATTTCCGATGGTCGCATAACGAATGTGCGCCAAAACTGTCCGGCTGTCTATAGGAAAGGTCAGCCTTTCCTTCAAATAATAGCTTTTTGAAGCCTGGGCCGGTTCCTTTTCAATAGATGCCTCATTTCCTTCAAGCAGAGCCAGTCCCCATCCGTGGGGATGTTTATTACTGTGGCTGTAAAATTCTTTTAAGTATTCATTCCTCACCCCGGATTTATTTGTACAAACCCCGAACAATTCACACATTCAGTTCACCCTTTCATCATGTTTTCCGCATATTGCTTGGTCAGCTTCAATCCATTCTTCACATAATCCTTTTGAAATTCCTCCCGTATTTTTTCCGCATAACGCAGCTCCCTGAAAGCAATCCGCTGCCTGTGGCTGTATATCATCCGCATCCATTCACCGTTTTCAAATTCCCTGAAAAACCGTTCCATGCCGAATAGAATTTTCAGCGCCGCATCCCGGACGTCAAACGCCGTATTCCACCCGGTCTCTATCCAAATATCCCGGACGTCAAACCGGGCGGCCCGCTTCACATTTTTAATGGCCATGGCCTGTTCAAAGGACTCAAACTCTGTGTCATCCAGGGACATGAGGTAAATAATCAGCAAATGAATAAATTCCAAATCTTCTTTAAATACGCCTATCGGCGACAGTGGATTCAAATCAAACATCCGCAGTTCAATGTGGTTAATCCCCGTCTTTTTAAGATTTTCCAGGGAATTTTCTCCGGCCGGCTTTAAGCGAACCGGATAATAAAGCTCCGCCGCCGTCTGGAGCTGCCCGTCGTCGATATACGCCTGAATACTGTCCACATAAGCATCCAGATGACTATAGTCCAACATCGGAATAAAATCATTCCAATAACCGATTTCGCTGCACCGAGGCGACGCATAATTTTTTAAGATGTCCTTCCCCAGAGCTTCATCCGTGAAAAAGGAACCGTCCATCACCGGACTGGCCGCCGTCAGATATACAATCAGCCAGCTATACCGGGTAACCTTTTTCGCCAGCTCCAGATAAATGCTGTTTTTATAATCTGTATAAGAATTAAAATCACTGTTTTTGTATCCCGCCTCAAGCAATGCGTCTGAAAAAGAAAAATTAAAATGAATTCCGGAAAAAAGCATCTTCTTCTTACCATATTTGGAGGCCAGATATTCCCTGTAGCGTTCCTTTCCTTTTAACTTCCCGTCAAAGCTGGCAATCGGAATATCCCTCTCGCCTTTGACATAAGGCGGATTGGAAAAAGGCCACAAAAACTCCCGGCCGCCGGGCAGTTCAAAAAGCGTCCGAACTACCTGTTTATGAAGGGCAAAAATCTGTTCCCACAGTCCATCCACACTATCGTGGACGTCCGTGATTAATTCCACCTGATTTTCGCAAAAATCCCGGTCAATATTCGGATTGTCCGGAAACGGATGCTTCGTATGCGCCAGAAAGCCTTCCCCATTAACGCGGAGGCTTTCCTTTTCCAATCCAAAATTCCCCTGATACATATATTGTTTTATCGTTTGATTACTGAAATCAAAACCCATTCTTTTCACACCTTTTAATAATATAAATCCTATATGTTTACTATGTATTATAGTATTGTTTTCCAGTTTCGTCAATCCCCATGCCTCATATTTAACAACAAAAATGTCCTGACAGTCATCTGATATGAACCGCAGGACATCCTGTACCTTAAATGAATTGAATTTCTTCTGTGGACACATTTCCGCCTTCAATTGCAAAAGCTCTCAGAACCGGCTGTTGACGATTCATGAGAGAAAGAATGAAATACCGGATTTTAGAATCGTAGGCCAGCCGCTTATCTTCCTCAGAAGGTCTGGAGGGGGATTCGGGATGTGAATGAAAGTTTCCAATCATCTGAAATCCCTCTTTGCGCATATCCTTTATCGCTTCAAACTGCTCCTTCGGGTCCATTGAAAAATGCTCCCTGCTTGCATCCACATTGGTTAAATAATATACCTTCCGCACTACCTTTTTATCGCCTTCGATAACGCCGCCCAGCAAACCGCACACTTCATTTGGCAGTCCCTGGCTGGCATAGGCAACAATATCCAGATAGTCCTGTTTTTTTATAATTATCATGCTGTCTAACCTCGCAAATCACAAACGGCCTGCTCATAATCCACCAGTTCCGTAATCGTCGGATGTTCGCCGCATACGGCGCATGACGGCACTTTTTTAGGGAGATTCACCGTACGGAATTCCATTTTCAGCGCATCATAGGTGAGCAGTTTTCCGACAAGCAAATCACCGATGCCCAAAATATACTTAATCGCCTCCATCGCCTGAAGGCTCCCGATAACGCCGCCCATTGCGCCAATGACTCCGGCCTGTTTACAGGTCGGCACCGCATCCTTCGGAGGAGGAGACTGAAAGATACAGCGATAGCACGGCCCCTGTCCCGGCACATAGGTCATCAACTGCCCCTGAAAACGGATAATTCCTGCGTGAGAAAATGGTTTCTTTTCCATAACGCAGGCGTCATTAATCAAAAATTTGGCCGGAAAATTATCGGTTCCATCAATAATAAAATCATAATCCCGAATGAGTTCCCGGATATTGTCTGACATGACAAATTTCCGGTAGGTATGTACAATCACATCCGGGTTCATCCGCTCCATCGTTTCCTTAGCCGACTGTACCTTGGCCTTCCCCACATCCTCCGTGGCATGAATAATCTGCCGCTGAAGATTGGAAAGGTCCACCGTATCCGCATCGGCAATGCCAATGGTTCCGACGCCGGCCGCAGCCAGATACATGGCCGCCGGAGCGCCCAGACCTCCGGCCCCGATAATCAGGACTTTACCGTTCAGCAGTTTTTTCTGGCCTTTTACACCAACCTCTTTTAAAATAATATGTCTGGAATAACGTTCCAACTGCGCATCTGTCAATGCCATTTCAATGAACCTCCACCCATGAAATAAATAAATTCAACCGAATCGCCATCTTTTAAAACGGTTGATTCGAAAGCCGCTTTTTCTATAAATTCTTCATTTAAAGAGACCGTCACATATTCCGGCGTCTCCACGTTTTCAATCTGAATCAATTCGCGGACAGTCAACCCTTCTGCATAGGTTTTCTTCTCTCCTGCAACTATAAGAACCATCGCAATCGCATCCTTTCCGATTTAGTCTTCCAATTTTTTTACAAACATCCGGTAAGCGCCTTCGTCCGTCTTTTCCAGACGAAGCACCTGCTGCCCTTCTTCCTTCATACTTCGGGGCACATTTTCCGCCGGTTCACCGTCATTCATCAGCACTTCCAAAACCTGGCCTATTTCCAGTTCATCGATGGCGGCCTTTGTCTTAACAAAGGTCATCGGGCAGACCGCATCCCGAATATCGATAACCTCATCACTCTGTATCTTTTTCATCATAAGCCTCCCTGACAACCTGTCTGAATGTATCCCATCCAACCCGGTCCAATGTGAATTTAAAGCGTTCTCCTGCTTTCGCATGGTCCGCAAAAAACTGAATGGTTGCGTCCGTCACACGGAATAACTGTTCCTCGGATTTTACCAAAGGAAGTGCTTCCGAACCCCTGGCAATCGTGTTGCCGAACAGCCCGCCAAAGGTAAGAATATAGGCGCTCTCTCCGGTCCAGGCATCGAATGGGCAGGCTTTGACACAGCGTCCGCAGTAATTGCACTTCTGCGCGTCCATCGTCAGCTTATCCCCATTGATTTCAATGGCGCCGGACCGGCATGCCTTCTCGCAAACGCCGCAGAGCGTACATTTTTCTTCATCCCAGTGTACATCCAGAGCGCCCTTGACACCCAGGTCATTTTCTTCGGCTTTCAGGCAGTTATTCTGACATCCGGTCACACCGAATTTAAATTTATGAGGCAGCTCCCGCGCATAGTACCGTTCATCCAGCTTTTCGGCAATATGGTAGGTATCGATATTGCCGCTCGGACAGACCGCATTGCCCTGACAGGCCGTCACGGTACGGACCCTCGGCCCGCAGACGCCCGGTTTACATCCGCCCTTTGCAAGCTCTGCTTTCACTGTTTCAATATCCTCATATTTTACAAATGGTATTTCCACACCCTGTCTGGAAGTGAGATGCACATATCCATGACCAAATTTATCGGCAACCTCCTGAATAATTCTCAGGTTTTCGGCGGTCAGCGTTCCGCCCACCACCTGAAGACGAAGGGAAAAGTATCCTTTCTGCTTCTGCCGCATGAAACCGCCTTTTTTCAATGACGCATAATCAATTGCCATAACTTTTTACCTCCTGCGTAAAAAAGCCGGAGGCTCGAGTCTGTTTCCATACCCAAAACCTCCGGTTCTCCGGTCAGTCCTATTTTACTGAGTTACTCAGCCTTAATTTTTCGTGTTTTTCTATCTGTACAACTTTTCCGTCCTGAACAATTACTGTGACAGAACCAAAGCGAATATCTTCGATAAATTCTTTGATTTTAGACAAATCTTCCTTTGTCACCTTTGTCTGTTCCATAACAACGCCTCTATTTTTTAAATATAATACATATGCTGACCATATTTTTTGTTATCCAGATAATTTTCCTCCAAATCTGCCAGCGTCAGATTTTGAAGAATATTATCCATCGCTTCATTCACCTCATCAATGACCAGTTTTTGGATGGTTTCGGAAATTCCCGGGTCATCCTTTCCTGGGGATGCTTCCCGTTCAATCCGATAATCCCCCTCCAATGCTTCCAAAATCTTTGCCACGGATATTTTATCTGCATTCTGGCCTAATAAGTATCCTCCCTGGGAACCCTTCACACTTTTGACAATACCGGCTCTCCTTAAGCTTGCGAAAACCTGTTCAAGATACTGGGGCGAAATGCCGTTTCTGTCCGCAATACTGTTCAGCGCCACCTGCTCATATTTTGAATTGACAGCCAGGTCAATAAGTGCAATCAGTCCATACCTGGTTTTCTTTGAAAATTTCATAGGTTCCTCCGCAAATACGCTTCTCCGAACAGCAATTATTCAGCGAATAACGGTGTTGAATAATATCTGTCACCTGTATCCGGAAGCAGTACAACGATAGTCTTGCCTTTATTTTCCGGACGTTTTGCCAACTGAATCGCGCCGTATAAAGCCGCGCCGGAGGAAATACCTACTAAAACGCCTTCGTGTTTTGCAATCAATTTACCCGTAGCAAAAGCATCGTCGTTTTCAACGGTAATGATTTCATCATAAATCTTTGTATTCAATACGTCCGGCACGAAGCCTGCGCCGATACCCTGGATTTTATGAGGGCCGCCTTTACCTTCCGAAAGTACCGGGGAGCTGGCCGGCTCAAGTGCGACAATCTTTACATCCGGTTTTTTGGATTTCAAAAATTCACCGACACCCGTCAATGTTCCGCCCGTACCAACACCGGCGATAAAGATATCCACATTGCCGTCGGTATCGTTCCAGATTTCAGGACCGGTTGTCGCTTTATGAATGGCCGGATTGGCCGGATTGACAAACTGTCCCGGAATAAAGCTGTTCGGAATCTCATTTGCCAGTTCATTGGCTTTCTCAATGGCGCCCTTCATACCTTTTGCGCCTTCAGTAAGAACAAGCTCAGCACCGTATGCTTTTAATATGTTTCTACGTTCAATACTCATTGTTTCCGGCATTGTCAGAATAATACGATATCCTTTAGCGGCTGCAATAGCTGCCAGACCAATACCCGTATTACCGGAGGTTGGCTCAATAATTACGGAACCTTCTTTTAAAACGCCTCTTTCTTCCGCATCTTCAATCATCGCCTTTGCGATTCTATCCTTGACACTTCCGGCCGGATTGAAATATTCAAGCTTTGCGAGAATCGTTGCTTCCAATCCCAATGCTTTTTCAATATTTGTTACTTCCACCAGAGGTGTATTGCCAATCAGTCCTAATGTTCCCTTATAAATATTCGCCATTTTTTATTCCTCCTAATATTCCTATCAATTTACTATGATTACTTGTGATGTTTGTATTATATCCATCTATTTCCTATTTGTCAAGTATGTTTTCTATGTTTTTTAGATGTTTTTTTAAATATAATCGCCTTCCAGGGAATCATAGAATGAGAAAGCCGTTTTTTTCTTAATAAATTCGACAATTTCCGATGCGTCCGTTCCGGTTTCTTCTGCCCAGCCGCTTAAAATCCCTTCCGCCGCAGCCGCATCTCTGCCTTCCCGCACAAGGAGAACGATGATACCCGCTTCATTTAAATGCCGGATGACATTTTCATAATCCTCCCCGGCCTTTGGTTCATAGAGATAGGTATGTCTGCCCAGGCTGCTCAGACGGCTTTCGACTTTTTCCGCCAGCTCCCGGGTTATGCCATTTTGTCCGGTATCAAATGCTATCACCGCAGGAATCTGGCCTTTTAAGGCGGCCCGCAATTCCCTCGTCACTTTCTGATTTCGGCCCTCTGTTCTCGTTTCATGAACTTCCGTCACAACACCGCAGGCCGACGTCATATTTGTAATCCGGTCGATGAGAATCAGCTCGCCCAGAGTTTTATGTGTTTTAAATACATCCAGTACAATCTTATCCGCCAGGGATAAACGGCAAACAGCAATCTCATTTTTTTCAAGATGTTTTGCATTTTTACGTGCGCCCGTATTTACATCGATGGTATGAATAATCTTTGTCACAATGCCCGGAACCATTTTTGTCCCCAGCTTAACCCAAAAGTTTTTCCCATTTTCCAGTCTGGCGTCGTCCATCCAGAGAATATTTGCGGTAAATTCGGAGGATGTCCGTGCCCCGGAATCAATGGATAAAACGCAGCCTCTGGAAACATCCACCTCCCGGTCAAGCTGAATGGTTACCGGCTGGCCTTTTACGGCCGTTTCAGAATCCCTGTCACCGATATAAATACGTTTCACATGGGCCTGCTCGCGGCTCGGCAGGGCCGTAATAAGGTCCCCGACCCGCACGCTCCCGGATTCAACCTGGCCCTGGAATCCACGGAACTCATGATTTGGCCGGCAAACTCTCTGTACCGGCAGATAAAAGCCTTTTTCTTCCGCCGTTTCCGTAATATCTACTTTTTCCAGATAAGGCAAAAGGGCTTCGCCATCGTACCAGCCTGTGTTTTCCGATTTTTTAGTGACATTGTCGCCTTCTGTGGCGGAAACCGGGATAATTTTAATATTTGAAAGTGAAAGCTCTTTGGCCAGCCCGTGAATCTGATTTTCAATCTCCCGGAATCGTTCTTCACTATATCCCACCAAATCCATCTTATTTATGGCAAACACAAAGTAACGGATACCCATTAACGAACAGATTCGGGCATGACGTCTTGTCTGGACGAGAACTCCCTGTTTTGCATCCACCAGAATAACGGCCAAATCCGCAAAGGAGGCGCCCACCGCCATATTACGGGTATATTCTTCATGCCCCGGCGTGTCGGCAACGATAAAGCTGCGGTTATCCGTCGTAAAATACCGGTAAGCCACATCAATTGTGATTCCCTGCTCCCGCTCCGCCATCAGTCCGTCGAGAAGCAACGAATAATCAATTGCCCCGCCGCGGCTTCCGACCCTGGAGTCCAGCTCCAACGCCTTTTCCTGGTCCGCATAAAGAAGCTTTGAATCATAAAGTATATGTCCGATTAATGTGGATTTTCCGTCATCCACGCTGCCGCAGGTGATAAATTTCAATAAACCTTTCATCTTAGAAATATCCCTCCCGTTTCCTTTTTTCCATACTGGCCGTACCGCCGTCGTGGTCGATGACCCGGCTTGTTCTTTCAGATTCCACGGCGCTCAAGGTTTCATCAATAATGGCATCCAAAGTATCCGCATCCGATTCAATACCTCCGGTCAGCGGATAACATCCCAGGGTACGGAAGCGGACTTTCCTGTTTTCAATCTTTTCCCCTTCCCGAAGCTTCAGGCGGTCATCATCCACCATGATGATATTGCCGTCCCGCTCGATGACCGGCCGCTCCTTCGCAAAGTACAACGGTACAATCGGAATATTTTCTCTGCGTATGTACTGCCATATATCTTTTTCCGTCCAGTTGGAAATCGGAAACACACGGATGCTCTCGCCCTGATTGATTTTGGTATTATAGAGCTTCCACATTTCCGGTCTCTGATTTTTAGGGTCCCAGGCCTGGGCCTCGTTTCGGAAAGAAAAAATCCGCTCCTTTGCCCGGGATTTCTCTTCGTCCCGCCGACCGCCGCCAAAGGCTGCAGTAAATTTATATTTTGTCAGCGCCTGTTTTAATGCCTGGGTTTTCATGATATCCGTGTAAGCAGAACCATGGTCAAAGGGATTAATCCCCGCATCAATCCCCTCCTGATTGCTGTAAACCAGCATTTCAATTCCAAGCTCTTTTGCTCTCCGGTCCCGGAATTCAATCATTTCCCGGAATTTCCATGTGGTATCAATATGCAAAAAGGGAAACGGCGGCTTTTCCGGATAAAACGCTTTCATCGCCAGATGAAGCATGACGGAACTGTCCTTTCCGATGGAATACAGCATGACCGGATTTTCACATTCGGCAGCGACTTCCCGTATAATATAAATTGCCTCCGCTTCCAATTCATCAAGATGAGATAAGTTTTCCATCCTCTGCTCCTCCTTCATCATTTAATATTTATTCGCATCTTTTTTATTGACTTCAATAGATACCGTTCTTCCCCGAATATCCTCAAAGGTCCATATAGCCAATCCTTTGGATTCGGTCACCGAAAATGTGCCTCCGCCGCCGCCGATATCCGCGCCGAGGAAAAAACGTATGGCCTTTGCCGGACATTCCTTCAAACAGGACGTACATCCCCAGCAATCCTGTATATGACGGATAAAGGCTCTTTTGTTTTCATTCATTTTTATCAGATTTCCCGGACATACCTCTACACATCTTTTACAGCCAACGCATTTACTTTCCTGAATCTGAATACTCATAAGTCCTTCCTCCTGTCACCAGTTCCCGGTATATTATCTGAATCTCTCCATCTACCATCCGGGAATTGACATATTTCATCCATGCCTCGGACTTTTCCGGATAATCGGCATTTTCCGCAAAGCTGTGCCACCGGGTTTCTTTTCTGGCCGCCAGATGGGCAATGACCGCCAGACAGACAATCAAGCGCTCCCTGACTTCATAAATTCTCAAAAGCTCATCCATATCCGAGGCTGACATCTTTGTACACAGGCGAAGCAGACGTTTTATTTTTTTCTCCGCTGTCTCTAACTTTTTTTCGTTATAAATGTAATCTGTACAGATGCCTCCGGCATACTGGTCCATCACCTTCTGCATGGCCTCTTCCAACTGACGGACGCTTATATGAAAGGGCGGATTTGACAAATATGTTTCATATTCCCGTTTTTTCTCTTCGGCCTGCTTATCCAAAGTGCTTTCAAATTTATTGTTACCGGCGCCGAAGATATATTCCGCTGCCGCCTCTGCCGCTATCTCTCCTTCAGCCAAAGCTCCGGTCACATATTTCTGGGGACAGCCCCCGGCCACGTCCCCTGCGGCAAACAGGCCCCTGAGCGTGGTTCTTCTTTTGGTATCCACCCAATATCCGCTGGCCGTATGCCCGCCGACAATATAGGGCTCTGTTCCCTCGATTTCCACATTTTCCTCCGCAGGGCCCTTGCCTGCTTCCAGCCACTTCAGGGTCTGACTCGGCGCCATATTCAGGTAGGCTTTATATAAATCCGACGCCTGCGCCTGGGATATACCTTCTGTACGAAGATAACACGGCCCTCGGCCTGCTCTGTTTTCCATAACGGTCCCGTAAACCCGCTGTGAGGTTGTCAGACCGTATTTATTTTCATAGACCTCGCCCTCCGCATTGACCTGTTTTGCGCCAACACCCTGGGCAATCGTTCCCGTCGGCGCAATCGTATCTTTACACCGAAGGGCGATAAAACGCATTTCAAATGTGGTCATTTCCGCTCCCGCGAGCAGTCCCATCGCGTAACCGGCTCCCGTATTAAACGGCGGATACCACATTTTGTGTCTGGAAAAGCCGGGATTGTTTGGCCGGTACAATCCTGCGGCCCCTCCGGTTGTACAAATGACCGCCTTTGCATCAATGTCGTAAAATACTTCCTCATTCACATCAAATCCATAAGCACCGCAGACGGACACGCCGTCCCCAAAATTATGCCATTTATAATCGGTGATATTGACATGGTTCAAAACCTCAACTCCCGGAGTTTTATGTACCGCATCGGCCAAAATCGGTTTAATGTTTTCTCCGTTAATTTTGATATTCCTGTTTCCCCGTGTCACATATTTCCCATGTTCATCTTTCAGTATGACCAGACCAAGGGCTTCCATTTTTTCAGTGACCTTATTCAGCCGTTCCGACATGGTGAGAAGCAAGTCTTCCCGGACAATGCCGTCGGCATCTTTTTTCGCATAATCTACATAATCCTGGGGAGTCCGGCCTTCCGTAATATAGGCATTAATGGCATTGACACCGGCGGCCAGACAGCCGCTGCGCTTGATATTTGCCTTTTCAGCAATCAATACCTTTAATCCGCTCTGTTCTCCCAGTGTAATGGCGGCAAAGCATCCGGCTGTCCCTCCGCCGATGATTAAAACATCTGTCTCTGTCTTTTTTGTAACCATAGAAATATCTCCCCGCGAAAATATATTAAATAACAAGTGAATCTTCTTTCAGTGAATTGTTTTCCACAAGCCAGGCTTCATCGCCGGAAACGGCAAAAATACGGTAGACAAAGACGTCTACGGTTTCTCCGACTTCAATCTTTCTCTCGTCCAATCCCCGTTTGGCCGTAAGCAACGTACCGTTGACACGCACACGAACTTCTATATTATTGCCGCGGAAAGCCACCCGCTCCACAATGCCCTCGGCTGCGGAACTTTTATATTTCTGTATTTCGTCTTTCTTTGTAATTTTTACAAATTCCGGACGGACAATCGCTTTTTCTGCCTGCGGCACATGGGTAAAGCTCACAAAACTCCGGTAATCCTCCACCACCGATGTCTGACCGAAAAATCCGGCGGTAAATGCGGTCTGCGGATTCTGATAAATCTCCAGAGGCGTGCCAATCTGTTCAATCCGTCCCTGATTCGTAATAATAATTTCATCCGCCACCTCAATCGCTTCATCCTGGTCATGGGTCACAAAAATACTTGTAATTCCAAGCTTTTCAATCATATCTTTCAGCCAGCTCCGAAGCTCCTGGCGCACCTTTGCATCAATGGCCGCAAAGGGTTCATCCAGAAGCAGCAAATGGGGGTTCGGCGCCAGTGCCCGGGCAAAGGCCACTCTCTGGCGCTGTCCTCCGGAAAGCTGACTCGGATATCGGTTTTCCAGTCCTGTCAGACCAATTAACTGAATCAGCTCGGTCACTCTCTCTTTTATTTTCTTTTTATCTGCTTTCTGGACGGTCAGGCCAAAGGCGATATTGTCATAGACGGTCATGTACCGGAATAATGCATAGTTTTGGAAAACAAATCCGATGCCCCGCTTGCTTGCCGGAATATCATTGACAACCTGGCCGTCGATAATGATTTCGCCGCTGTCCGGTGTCTCCAACCCGGCAATCATACGCAGAATGGTTGTTTTCCCACTGCCGCTCGGTCCGAGAAGTCCGATGAGCTTTCCTTTTTCAATGCCAAAGCTGACGTTATCCGACGCTTTATAATTTCCAAATGTTTTATTGATATTTTTTAACTCGACATACATGTTAGCTCTCCTTCTTTCCCCTGTATTCCACAACGCTTCGGATAACCAGCAGGACAACCGCCATTATCACCAAAAGAGACGATACGGCGAAGGCCGGCACATACTGGAATTCATTAAATAAAATCTCTATATGGAGGGGAAGCGTATTGGTTTTGCCCCGCAAATGTCCGGACAAAACCGACACGGCGCCAAATTCACCCATAGCTCTCGACGTACATAAAACAACGCCGTATAAAAACGCCCATTTAATATGAGGGAATGTAATCCTTCTGAAAATTGTCAGTCCCTTCGCTCCCATCAGGGCCGCCGCTTCTTCCTCATCCGTCCCCTGGGCTTCCAGCACCGGAATCAATTCCCTGGACACAAACGGAAAGGTCACAAAAATAGTTGCCAGAACAATTCCCGGCACGGCAAAGACGATTTTTATCCCCATCGATTGAAGATAAGGGTAGAGAACGCTCTGTTTGCCAAATACGAGAATATAGATTAAACCGGCGATAATCGGTGAAACCGTTACCGGAATATCAATCAACGTCGTCAATACTTTCTTCCCCCGGAAGCGGAAACGTGTAATGGCCCAGGCGGCAAACAATCCGAAAATCGTATTGCAGATTACGGCGATAAGCGTTGCCTGCAGTGTGAGTATCAATGCTTTAAGTGTATAGGCATCGGTAATCGCTTCCAGATAGAAGCTCCACCCTTTGCGCAATGATTCGGTAATAACGACATACAACGGAAGAATCAGCATAACAAACAGGAATAACACACTGATACCGATTAAAAGCCATTGAACCGCTTTCGATTGGGTTTTTTTTGTCTCCATTACGCCTCACCTCCCATAAGACGCCGGGTATTTCTGGACTGAATCACATTAACTCCGAACAAAATTAAAAAGGATGCGATAATCATAACCAGCGCAATGGCCGTTGCACTGGCATAATCGTATTCCTGAAGCTCCGACATAATCATTAACGGTGCAATTTCCGTATAATAGGGTTTATTTCCGGCGATAAAAACAACGCTTCCATATTCTCCGATGCATCGTCCAAAGGCCAATCCGGTTCCCGTCAGCAGCGCCGGCAGTAATTCAGGAAAAATCACTTTCCGAAAAATCATTCCCGGCTTTGCGCCGAGGACCCGGGCTGCTTCCTCATATGTACCATCCAGTTTTTCAAGCACCGGCTGTACGGCCCGCACAACAAAAGGAATACCGATAAATACCAGTGCAATGGTGATTCCAATGCGGGTATAAGCAATCTTAATTCCAAATTTTGCGAAAAAACCTCCGACCAGCCCCGTATCTGATGTCAATGATGTAAGGGAAATCCCGGCCACGGCCGTCGGCAGTGCAAAAGGAAGTTCTATCATACCGTCCATTATCCGTTTCCCGGGAAAATCATACCGGACCAGCACCCAGGCCAACACCAGTCCCATGACGGCGTTAATCAGAGAAGCAATCAACGCCGTTATAAAACTGACATAAAAACTGGAGAGTACCCGCGCTCTGGTAATGGTCTGTATAAATTCGCCAAATCCAAGTTTACTTGTAAAAATCACCAGAGAAGCCAGCGGGATGAATACAATGCAGCTCAATATAGCAAGTGTAACTCCCATCGATATTCCAAAGCCGGGAATTACTCTTTTTCCAGTTTTTCTCATATTTAAGTCCCTGCTTTCTATTTTTCATAAATCTGGTCAAACACACCGCCATCGGAGAAATGTTTTTCCTGAGCAGTGTCCCAGCCTCCAAAATCATCAATTGTTACAAGATTAATATTCAAATCAAAGACATCGGCATATTCCTGCAGAATATCCTGATTTAATGGACGATAATAATTATCCCCGGCAATTCTCTGCGCCTCATCCGAATAGAGATAATTCAAATATTCTGTGGCAACCTCACGGGTTCCCCGGGCATCGACCACTTCATCGACAACCGCAACGGACGGCTGTGCGAGAATACTGATGCTCGGTGTGATGATTTCATAATCGTCCGGATAATCCTGAACGGAAAGAAAAGCTTCGTTTTCCCATGCAATCAATACATCGCCCTGACCGTTTTCCACAAAGGATGTGGTCGCGCCCCTTGCGCCGGAATCCAGGACAAGAACATTTTCATATAAGGTCTTGATGAAATCTTTAATCTGTTCCTCATCACCATTAAACTTTTTATCCGCAAAGGCCCAGGCCGCCAGATAATTCCAACGGGCGCCGCCGGAGGTTTTTGGATTCGGAGTAATAATTCCGACATCCTCTTTCACCAAATCGTCCCAATCCTTAATATTTTTCGGATTTCCCTTACGGACAAGAAATACGATGGTTGATGTATACGGTGCGCTGTCATCCGGGAATTCATCAATCCAGCCCGGCTCAATTAAGCCTGCATCCTCAACGGCCTTGACATCATATTCCAATGCCAGTGTAACGACATCCGCCTCAAGACCATTGGCAACCTCCAGCGCCTGTTTGCCGGAACCGCCATGGGACTGGGTCACTTCCACCGTCTGACCGGTTTTTTCCTTCCAATACTCGCCAAACAATTGATTATATGCTTCATACAGCTCTCTCGTCGGGTCGTAAGACACATTTGTCAATGTGACGGTTTCCCCGCCGGCCGCCGCTTCTGCCTGGGCCGTCGTTTCCGTACCGGATGTATCTGCCGCCGTTGTACTTCCTGAACTTCCCGAACCGCAGGCCGCCAGACTTCCTACAACTAAAGTTATTGCCAAACCAAAACCTAATATATTCTTTTTCATAACAAATCCCTCACTTTTTTAATATTTAATCAATTCCCTGATTTTTCCTCTTATCCTCTTTTGTTCCATGTCCTGACAACATCGAATCATACCGCCGGCAACAGAAAATAAATACCTTTTTGCCATTCAACTTCCCCTCTCTTTCCTGTAACCTTCAAAACCTGCCTTAAACGACTGCTCGAAAAGTCAAGCGACAAAAACCGGAGGTTTAAGCATTGCCTAAACCTCCGGTTTACCGGTCAGTCAGATTACTACTATTTCATACTTTTTAAGTAGGTTTTATATGTCATTGATTCTATACCTTGAATCTCTGTTTGTCAAGTAGATATTTCCAACTTTTCATATATTTTTTTAGGGTTTTATTTCTTTTTCTGGTTATTCATTGAACAGCAATCGGGTTTCCCACCGGAAAATGAATCCTTATTTTCCTTGGCAAGCCGCTTCAAATAAGCATCCCAAGCTGCCCGGATACGTTTTAATAATGTCATTTTATCCTCCCTGTCAAATCCTTTATGACCTCGCCGGCAATAATCAGTCCCACCACAGAAGGAACAAAGGCGTTGCTCCCCGGAATTTGCCGGCGCTGTGTACATTTTCGTGCAGTCCCCGGCGGACAGATACAATTGGCCCGGCAGCTAATCGCCATATCCTCCAGCGGCGTCATCGGTTTCTCTTTAGAGTAGACCACCTTCAGCGCTTTAACACCGCGCTTTTTCAGTTCCCGCCGCATGACTTTAGCCAGCGGACAGACCGATGTCTCATAAATATCCGCCACCTGAAAAGCGGCCGGATTCATTTTGTTTCCCGCCCCCATAGAGCTTATGATGGGAACCTTCGCTTTATTCGCCTGCTCCACTAACATCAGTTTTCCGGTCACCGTATCAATGGCATCCACAACATAGTCATATACTGAAAAGTCAAATTGCTCCGCTGTATCCGGCATGTAAAACGTCTTGTAAATATTTACCCTGGCCTCCGGATTAATTTCAAGAATACGTTCTCTTGCCACGTCCACTTTATATTTCCCCACAGTTTTCCGTGTTGCATAAATCTGCCGGTTAATATTCGTCAGGCACACCCGGTCA
>CABUAW010000028.1 GCA_902489645.1 uncultured Lachnospiraceae bacterium
CCGACGCCGCTTCTGGCCAGAGCTTCTGTTGTATATCCGCCGACGCCGCCGATACCAAAAATCGCCACCCGGGCCTCCTGCAGACGCAGCATATTCTCCTTTCCAAGTAATAATTCCGTTCTCGAAAACTGATTTAACATCTCTTGCCTCCCGAATTCAATAGTTATCCTTCTTTTTGGAGCGTCTCATTCATACTTCCGGTGCGATATCCCTGTAAATCCATCGTCACGTAAGTAAACCCGTAACTTTGGAATTCGGAAAGAATCTTCTCTCGGACTTCTAAACGAATCAGCTTTTCAAACTCTTCCGGTAAAATCTCGATTCGGGCTATTTTATCATGAATACGTACCCGAATCTGGTGAAATCCCATATCCAGCAGAAGCTGTTCCGCTCTATCCACCATTGACAGCTTTTCCCGCGTAATATCTTCACCGTAAACAAAACGCGAGGACAGGCATGCAAAGGACTGCTTATCCCATGTAGCCAATCCCATCGCCTTTGACAACTGCCGGATATCTTCTTTTGTCATTTTCGCATATCTCAACGGACTTTTAATATCCAGCTCAGCCACGGCCTGAAGCCCCGGACGATAGTCGCCATTGTCGTCCATATTGGAGCCTTCCACAATATTTTCAATGTGATTTTCCTCTGTAATCTCCCGGATTTTTTCAAACAATTCCCGCTTGCACAGATAACATCGGTTCACCGGATTTTTACTGAATCCCTCAATTTCCAGTTCCTCCGACTCACAAATAAAATGACGAATCCCTTCTTTTACGCAAAAAGACTTCGCCTCCTCCAGCTCTCTTTTCGGAAATGAACAGGATTCGGCCGTCACGGCAATAACCTTCTCTCCCAATACCTCATGGGCCACCTTTAAAAGAAATGTCGAATCTACACCGCTGGAAAAGGCCACCGCAACACTTTGAAGCGATGCGAGATACTGCTTCAGATTTTCTAACTTTTCATAAAGTTCCCCATGATTGTTTGTCATTACATCAGACATAGGTACCTCCTTCCACAGAATTAAACGGCAGCCAACGCTGCCGCCTCATCCATTTTCTATTAATCCTATTATTTTTATAGGATTATAACACCTAAATAAAGGCCTGTCAAACATTTAAAAACGGAATCCATATTTTCTATCGATTCCGCCGTTTTATCTTCCGTACTTTCATTTTTCATCTCTTTGCCAATTTCTTTTCCAGTTCTGCAATGCGCTGCTCGAAGGCTTCATTTTCCTTCTTCATACCTTTAAGCGCTTCATTCTTCCGGTCTAATGAAGCATCTTTCTCACGAAGTATCCGCGCCTGCTTCTCAATCGTCTGACCCTGTTCTTCAATCATCTGCTTTTGCTTCTCAATCTCGTCCTGCATCAAATCGACCATAAGCTTTACAGTGTTTCGGTCCATTTCCAGCAATTCTTTTGAAAATATCTCCATGACTCCCTCCACGTTCCGGCACAACTGATAAACATCCTCATACAAAGCTTTAAATTCCGGATATTTCCCGATAAGTTCAAGAATCATTTCCGGTTCATCCCTGCAAAGAAATGTTAACCATGCCTCCAGTTTGTTATGTATCTTTTCAACTTCATTTTGCTGTTTTTTTCGAAAGATGTCAAGTGATATGTAGATAAATTTCTGAAGCATTTTAAGTTCAATCCCGGTGTCCGATTTCTGCTCAAAGCAGTGACGATAAACTCCGGGATAAGCCTGAAACTCCTTCGGACTCTGTTCAAAAAGAACTATCGTATACACCGTTTGAATATCCCGGTAGCTGAACCGTTTCTTTTTTTCATCCCTCAGCCGCTTATATTGACGAAGCAGCAGGTCCGCTGAATAGCAGGCGCTGCGTTGTCCCGGAAATAAGTAGCCGACCTTCTGTACTTCCACATTGGCTATTCCTCCGCTCTCAAATTCCACGACAATATCCATAATCAGTAACGAACTTTCATCCGTAATCCGCGTAGACTCATTCGGAAGAACCTTCATCACGCGGACCGGTTCCTTTAAAACCAGTGAAAGAAACGTATTTAACCGCTGAGGGGCATACTCCGGATTCATGATTTCTTTAAAAAAGGCATCATAAAGTACCTTGACGCCGCGTACTCCGGTGCAAATATCCAAAAAGGCCTCCTTCTCTTCTTCTCTCCATGATTCAAATGTTTCCTTTAATTGTTTCTGCGTATTAATCTCTTTCAATACCTCCTCCCTGCTTGGCAGCATTGGAAAATAATCCTTTAAACGTTTTGCCACAGGCCTCTCTCCCTTCGTTCATTCTTCATTTTTCACCCGTTTTGAAAAAATGCTTTGATTAAAGCGTTGACAAAATAAAAGAGTTTTTCGGTCAGCCAGAATGGCTTTCCGGACATACCTATTTTAGCACGATATATTTTCAGGTTTCAATCATCATCTCTCGCCTTTTTCTGACACAATTTTAGAAACGAAATTCAAAAGAAAACCGGCTCTGAACTTTACATTTTGGTAAGGTTTAGAACCGGTTTCATTATTATTTTTTATTTTTTGTCTGATAAAGGTTAATTTCAGCCCGGGCCATGTCTTCCAGCGCCGAATAGACATCCTCCATCTCCGGAAAATCACCGGCAATCTGTTCGTCCAGCAATGCATTGCCGTCAAATAAAGCCGTCATGGAACGTTCCAGCCCCCGGACCTCTTTAGGCAATTCTGCGGGCTCTTCATTTTCAAAATTATCGCCTTCCACCGGTCCATCCGGTATGACAGCTCCCTGCAAAAATGCAATGACATAATCCAGTTTACCTTCCGGTATCATTTCAAGAAGCTCTCTGGCCTGCTGCCTTTTATTCATTATAATCTCCTCTTTCTGTTCATTATTTAAACATCATTATAATATATTTATCCCTTCAACGAAAGAGGTTTCACCAATTATTTATCTATAAATAGTCTTCCCGAACCGGTGTAAACACATCGATAACCTCCCCGGCCTCAAGCACCTCAAAGGCGTGTGGTACATTTCCCGGAATTGCATAACTGTCGCCGGGATTTAATACGTACTCTTTTCCATCCACAGTCATACGATATTTTCCTGAAATAACATATCCGCTCTGTTCATGGGGATGCTGATGCAAGGTTGCAAAATTTCCCACGACATAATTCATTTTACTTACCATAGATTTTTCACCGACGGCCAGCGAATCCAGAGACACACCCTTAAACATCCGTTTCTTTGCTTCTTCTTTTTTGACGATTGACATTGCACATTCTCCTTGTTTTTCAGTAGATTTTGTGCCTATCATAAGCCATATTTAAGCATAAGTAAAACAAAAGAATTTGATGCGAGCATTAGAAAAACTTATTTTAAGTTATCTGACGGATTTTCTGCCGCACCGGAAGTACCATCGCCGGAGCCACGGACAATTCATCCATTCCCATCCGTACAAAGGTTTCTGTCAATGATAAATCCGCGCCAAGCTCGCCGCAGATACCGACCCATATGCCAGCCTTATGGGCATTGTCCGCCACCATTTGAAGCAGCCGCAAAACGGCCGGATGATGCGGGTCAAAAAATGTATCCAGCTTTGGATTCTGGCGGTCTATGGCCAAGGTGTACTGGGACAAATCGTTGGTTCCGATACTGAAAAAATCCACTTCCCCGGCCAGCAGGTCGCTGATTATTGCGGCCGCCGGTGTCTCAATCATGATTCCCTCTTCCACATCACCATAGGATATCCCGGCCTCGGAAAGCTCCCTGCGGACCCCGGCGGAAATTTCTTTAATTTTTTTAACCTCGTCCACGGAAATAATCATCGGATACATGATAGCGATATTTCCGTAAGCGCTGGCCCGGTAAAGGGCGCGGAGCTGAGTCTTAAAAATATCCTCCCTGTCCAGACAGATGCGGATAGCACGGTAGCCCATCGCCGGATTTTCTTCCGGCTCCATATTAAAATAATCAATCTGCTTATCCGCACCGATATCCAGCGTCCGGATAATCACTTTTTTTCCGGCCATAGTTTCCGCAACCGTTTTATATACCTGAAACTGTTCATCCTCTGTCGGATAATTCTCCTTTTCCAGATACAAAAACTCGCTGCGGAATAATCCAATACCAGCCGCATCATTTTTCAGGGCGGTCATCACATCCGAAACGTTTCCCACATTGGCATAGAGATTCACTTTCCTTCCTCCCAGCGTCACATCCTCTTTGCCCTTTAACGTTTGAAGTAATTCCTTTTTCCTCTGTTCCTCCTGACGCTTTTCTTCCATCTGATGAAGAAGCGCCGGTTCCGGGTCAATGTACAGACAGCCGGAAGCGCCGTCCACCACCGCGGTTTTTCCCTCGCAATCCTCAGGAAAATCCGCACCGACAATGGCTGGAATATTCATTGTCCGGGCCAAAATTGCCGTATGGGAATTGGCCGAACCATAGCGGGTCACAAAAGCAAGAATTTTGGATTTGTCAAGCTGCACCGTTTCACTCGGAGCCAAATCGTCGGCCGCCAGTATTACCGGCTCTTCCCCATGAAGGGGGTCGTCTCCCTGACCGCTCAAAATCTGAATCAGCCGATTGGAAACATCCTTCACGTCGGCCGCCCTGGCTTTCATATAATCATCGTCCATCATCTCAAACAATGTGGAAAAATTATCGCTGGTCATAGCAATGGCATATTCCGCATTCACATTTTGCATACGAATCATATTTGTAATCGATTCCACATAATCCATATCCGACAGCATCAGTTGATGAACATGGAAAATATCGGCATTGGCCTCCCCGACCTCCTCCAGCGCCTTGTCATAGAGCTTTTGAAGCTGGCTTTCCGCCGTTTTACTCGCATCCTCATAGCGCCTGATTTCCTCTTCCGTCTGCTCCACATGGCTTCGGATTACCTTTTTATCTTTTTTTCTCAAAATTCCGATGGGTCCGATGGCAACCCCGCCAAATACGGACTTCCCCTCAATTTTAACCATTTATCCAGCCTCCTAATGGATATTATCACTCATAGAATACCTCATCCAAAAACAGCCCCTGAGGCGGCAATGTAATTCCGGCTTTCTCCCTGTCCTTTGTCCGGAAAATCTCTTTAATTGTCTCCGGCTCCCTGTCTCCGGTTCCAATCTCAATCAACGTTCCCGCCATAATACGCACCATATGATATAGGAAACCATTTCCCTCAAATATCAGGTCGATTTCCCGGTCCTTCACATCAAAATCAATCCGGCTGACGGTTCGGAGCGTCGATTTATTTGTCTTTTTTACGGAAGAAAAACCTTTAAAGTCATGCTCGCCCACCATCAGCGCCGCGCCCTCTTTCATAAGGCCAATGTCCAGACGGTCAAAACAATACCATGTATACTTTCTGTCAAAAACAGACGGCACGTCTCCGGTCGCTACCCGGTAAATATAACGTTTAGATTTGGCATTCAGGCGGCTGTGAAACCGCTCCGGCACATCCGATACATAAAGTACGCCGATATCCTGGGGCAGATACCGGTTCAGATAATATTTCATTTCCCAGCATTTCATGTCACTATTCGTATGAAAATTTGCCACCTGTCCCCGGGCATGAACCCCTGCGTCGGTCCGTCCGGAGCCAATCAGCTCCACTTCCTCGCCCGTCATTTTTGAAAGTACTTCTTCCAGCTTTCCCTGAATCGTCGTTCCAGTGCCCTTCCTTCCAAGGCGCTGCCACCCGTCATAACGGCCACCGTCGTATTCCATAAGTAATTTAATATTCCGTTTCATAATATTCCATTCCCCTGTACTTTCCTGATTCATTATAAAAGCAGGGTATGTCCATGATTATGCACACACCTGCTTAAAATTATTCTTTCAAACCATTTATCAAGCCAAATCCATTTCTCTTTGCTATTGGAGCCCTTGTAATTGTACTTATTCACCATAAAAACCAGTATTAGCTAATTGCTGCCATTTAAAAAACATTTCTTTATAATTTTTCTTAATGAATTTTCTAATTTCCCTGACCTCCCGGTCATTCAATTGTCCCTGTTTTTCTACAGTTGTATCCCCATTACCCATCACAAAAAACTTTGCCGAACCTGCCTCTGTGAGTTTCCTATCACTGGCATGAACATGCATTGCCTCTATCACACAACTTGCCGTGTAATATAGATAATATCCGCAAACCTTGAATTCATAATATTTAGGCATCTGCATCCTCCAGAAATTCTTTATTTCCATGGTAATAGTCCAAGACTATCTGAGCTTCAATATCGTCCATATTTGTCTCTATCACTTTACCCTTATAAATAACTGCCGCATGGTTCAAACAATTGAGATTAAGAATTCGGACATACTCCCCTTCTTTTGTAAAAGCATATCCATTGATAATCATATCCGCTTTATCCGCAATATTCTTTACATTAAGCTGCATCACTTATTTTAACCTCCTTAATTGGTTTCAAGAAGTCATCCACATCATAATAAAGCATTTCCAATATTGGTATCAAATCTATATATTCCTCTACCTCAGAAAGTTCTTTGTATTTTGCCATAACAACAAGATACCCCTTATCCCACTCAATAATTTTTGTATATTTTTCGAGTTTATCCGATGTGACAAACCGGATTCTCTGATCATTAAATTCGAATATCGTGTAATTTCCATCATTTGTAAGAACCGCATAATCTTTCATTCCAATCACTCCATTCATTATAGAATATTTCCACAATAAATACTTTCTAACAGAATATCATGAAAACCTGTTTTTTTCAATTCATTGCTATTACTGGTCTGGGCTAACAAGTCATTATTGACACTTCCAAAATCTGAGAAATTACGGCTAAAAAAGGCTCGATGCACAGTGAACCACCTGCATCGAGCATATTATAAAACTACAACTGATATTTAAAACATTTGACCCAATGCGGATTCTCGCCCTCCGGGTTCAGATTCACCCGCTCCGGTCGCTTTTCACGGCACATATCGCTCCGACTCATACAGCGATGATAAAAAGGACAGCCTTCCGCCGCCGCATCTTCCCGGCTCTGCTCCACATCGGTAATCTTCTGAAGCTTCCGCTCGTCCGTCAATATGGAATGGAATAAAAGCTGGGTATAGGGATGCTTCGGGTCCTCATAAATTTCCTCAACCTCCGCTTCTTCCACAATCTCTCCCAGATACATGACAATGACCCGGTTACAGAAATGGCGGACAATATTCAAATCATGAGAAATGAATAAGTAGGTCAACTGGTGGGTACGGTGCAAATCTAAAAGAAGATTTAACACCTGGGACTGGACGGTAACGTCCAGCGCCGATACCGGTTCATCGGCCACAATGAATTTCGAATTTAAAATCAGGGCGCCGCCGATACTTATTCTCTGCCGCTGGCCGCCGGACAATTCATTCGGATAGCGGTCGGCATAGGACGGCTCCAGGCCGACCTGGGTCAGCATCTGGCTGACCAGTTCTTTGCGCTTTGCCTTGTCCTTCATTCCATGAACCCTTAAAGGCTCCTCCAGAATCCATCCGATTTTTTTCATCGGATTCAAGGAACTGTATGGGTCCTGGAACACAAGCTGGGGATGTTCTTCGCGGATATCCAGCGTTCCCGTATAATTCTTATTTAAACCGACGATACATTTGGCCAATGTGGATTTCCCGCAGCCGCTCTCTCCGACCAGTCCGAGAATCTCGCCCCGGCGGATATGAAAGTTTACATTTTGCAGCACATGTTTATTTTCTTTCTTGCCAAATATGCCCCGCTCCTTGACCGAATAGTAAACATTCAAGTCCTTCGCCTGCATGACCAGCGCATCCTCCCGGATATCTTCTTTATTCCGCGGAATAGCCGCAATCAAATGCTTCGTGTAATCATGTTTTGGGTGATACAGCACATCCTCCGTATACCCCCGCTCCACAATCTTTCCCTGGTACATAACGATGACTTTCTGGCAAACTTCTTTGACCACGTTCAAATCATGGGAAATAAACAAAATGGAGGTATTGGCTTCCATATGAATTTTTCGGAGCAACTGGAGAATCTGGGCCTGAACCGTCACATCCAGCGCCGTCGTCGGCTCGTCGGCAATCAAAAGCTTCGGCCAGCAAATCATCGCCATGGCAATCATCACACGCTGACGCATGCCGCCGGAGAGCTGATGCGGGTACTTCTGACACAATTCCTCCGGCTTTGGCAGGCCCACATTCGCCAAAATCTCCACAACCCGGCTGTGAATCTCTTCATCGGGCATCGGTGTGTGGATTTTCAGACTTTCGGCCACCTGCCAACCGATTTTTTTTACCGGGTTCAATGAGGTCATTGGCTCCTGAAAGACCATCGACATGTCATTTCCCTGGATTTTTGACAATTCCTCCGCAGACATTTTCAACAGGTCCTTCCCGTTGAAAAGAATCTCGCCCGATAAAATATGAGCGTCCCTGTTTTTCAGTCCCATGATTGTCTGAACCGTCATACTCTTGCCCGAACCAGACTCACCGACAATGCCGACAATCTCGCCGTAACCGACGGTAAAACTCACATCGTCCACCACCGTACGCATTCCCGTTTCTCCAGGAAATCCAATGGTTAAATTTTTTACTTCTAAAAGCTTCTCTCCCATCGTTTTCTCCTATCTCGCCTGGTATACGCGCAGTCCCTCGCTAATCATACTGAAACCTAAAATAATAAGCACAATCGTAAGTCCCGGAAATATGGCATACCACGGGGCAATCTGCAAAAAAGCCTGGGCGTCGGAAAGCATCAGTCCGAGACTTGGCTCCGGCGGCTGGACACCCAACCCCAGATAACTCATGCTGGCTTCCGCCAATACGGCATTATTGAAACCAACCGTCGCCGAAGTCAACATACTGACCAGCGCATTCGGCAATATATGCACAAAAATAATCCGGAATTTTCCGGCCCCCATGACCTGGGCGCTTTTGACAAATTCCAACTCTTTATAACGGATAATCTCACTTCGGACAATACGGGCAAAGCTTGGAATAAACAGAATACCGAGGGCAAAAATAATATTATTTCGTCCCGGTCCAAGAAGACTGATAAAAATTAATGCCAGCAGTACGCTCGGAAAAGCGCTGAGCGCATCATTCAGACGCATGATAATCTCATCCAGCCATCCGCCGAAAAATCCGGTAATCGCTCCAATAATGGTTCCGAACACAACGCCGATGCCCACCGTACAGAGGGCAACAAAACAGGTGGTTCCCATACCATTCATGATGCGGCTTAAAATATCCCGGCCGAAATTATCATTTCCGAAAAGATGGGCCAATGACGGCGCGGCATTTTTCAGCATCGAATTCATATCCGTCGGTCCGTAGGGCGTCCAGAAATGTCCGATGACCGCCATTAACACAACAATCGTCGTCAAAATCAATCCGATGGTTAAATTATAGTTCCACTTTTTTCGTTTCATCTTATGCTCCTATTCTGTCCGAACCCGTGGGTCTACGAACTGATAGAGAATATCCACAATAAAATTAATAATAATTACAATCACCGTAATATAAAGGACAACCGCCTGAACAATCGGATAGTCCCTGTTCGAAATCGCCGTTACCAGAAGTCTTCCCATTCCGGTCACACTGAATACCTGCTCCACCACAATACTGCCGGCCAGAATCTCGGCGGCCACCATGGCTATAAAAGTAATTACCGGAATCAGAGCATTCTGAAAAACATGTATATATAATACTTTTTTCGTACGGTTTCCCTTACTGTAAGCCGTGCGAACATAGTCTTTTTTCACTTCACTGAGTACAGAATTTCTTAAAAATTTCACAACCATGGCAATCTTAGGGATGGCAATGGCGATGGCCGGAAAAAGCAGATACCGGATGCACGCCCCCAGATTCTCCTGAGGCATGACAAATTTCCCCGGCTGGAAAAATTTAAGAGTCAATCCAAAAAAGTAGGTTAAAATCATCCCCAGGAAAAAGGCCGGTATGGCCATCGTTACCTGGGTAAATAAATTGATAAAGACATCTATCCATGTGCCTTCTTTTCTGGCCGATACAATTCCCATAGGAATTGAAACCACCAGAATAATAATAAATGACATGACAGCCAGAATCGCCGTCACGGCAAGTCTTTGGTTAATCAGTTCACTGACGGGAACGCCCGCATACTGGTAAGATTCTCCGAAATCACCGTGAACGGCCCCGGAAAGCCAGTCAACATAACGTTCCGGAAGGGGTTTATTCAGGCCCATCTCTTCTCTGAGGGCCTCCACCCGCTCCGGTGTACCGTAGGTTCCCAGCTTTGACAAAGCCGGGTCCCCCGGAATCACAGAAAAGGCCACGAAAGTAACCACGGATACAAGTAACAAAGTTATAATGAGAGTTGTTATTTTTTTAAGCATGTATTTCATGGTTATTTCGTGCCCTTTCTATATAATGTTTTCTATTCTACAAAATGTACCCCGGACATATCCTGAGCTGCGCATGGATAGAATACATATCCATCCAGTTTCTCATTGACTGCTACCAGGTTTGCCGCATCCTGAATATAAACGGATGCTGCGTCTTCGGCCAGAATCATCTGGCATTTCTTATAAAGTTCAACCTTTTCTTCATCATCAACGGTGGCCAGCGCCGCTTTGTATGTCTCATCAAATTCGGCATTGCTGTAGTTTGTAAAGTTCTTCGGCGCATCACTTGGATTCTTTTCCAGCCAGCTTCCCGGAGATAAGGTTCCGTCCACAGCAACGATGGTTGCTTCAAATTCACGGCCGCTGTAAACCTTTTCAACCCATGAAGAGAATTCCATCAATTCAATACTTGCATTGATGCCAACCTCTTTTAAGTTTTCAACGATAATCTCTGCGGTGCTTTCATGCGGTTTGTAGTTGTCCGGAACACGGATAACCAAATCAAATCCATCCGGATAACCGGCTTCTGTCAGAAGCTCCTTCGCCTTCTCCACATCTCTCGTATAAACGGTTTCTGTTTCCTCGTTATAATATTTGGAGAAAGCAGGAATCATATTCGTTCCGATGATATGGCTCTTGCCGCCGAACAGCATTTCATTAATCTGGTCTTTGTCTACGGCATAGTTCATCGCCTGACGGACACGGACATCCTGGAATGGTTCGAAATCATTATTCAGGAATAAAGCCTGAACATAGTTTACATTTCCCTGAAGGATATTAAAACCACTGGTCAGGGTGGCCACCTGGTCGTCTGTCAGATACTGCCATACGTCCAGTGTACCGGCCTGAAGCTCAGTAATCGCTGTATCTGTATCTGCAACAATCTTGAATGTCACTTTATCAAGATATGGCAGTTCCGGATTCCAGTATCCCTCATACGCTTCAACAACCAGACTCTGTCCCGGTGTGAAAGAAACGAATTTAAAAGGACCTGTGCCGATTGGCTGAGTCTCAAAATTTGCTTCATTGCTCTGCGGAAGAATAGCCAGTGTCAGATTTGCAAGGAACTCGGAATTTCCTTCGGTCAAATTCACCTTTACTGTCTTTTCATCAACGATTTCCACACTGTCCATAATAGAAAATGCGGAGCCTTCACCCTGAATCTCCGCATAACGTTCAATCGAATATTTAACATCTTCCGCGGTGACTTCCGAGCCATCGTGGAATGTAATTCCATCTCTTAATGTGAAGGTATATTCCTTCGCATCGTCTGAAACCTCATACTCGCTTGCAACTGCAGGTACAAGGTCTCCGCTCTTATCCGGCTTTACAAGGCCTTCAAAGACATTGAATAAAACTTCCTTAGTTCCTGCATACACCATTTTGTGCGGGTCAAGACTATCCAGGTCCTGGGCAATACCTACGGTAACTTCGCCGCCTTTAACAGCAGTACCTTCGGCCGTGCTCTCAGCTTCTGTGGTCGTTGTTTCCGAAGAGTTCTTACTCTCTGCAGAAGACTCGTCTCCCTTGCCGCCTCCGCACGCGCAGAGTGCAGCAGCTACTACAAGTGTCATTACGCCTAAAAGAATCTTGTTCGTTCTTTTTTTCATAATTTTCTCCCTCTCAATAAGTAATTCCTCTCATTATTAAATTGTCACATCCAATTCTATACGATTGATAAAAAAAAATCAATGGATTATTGATAAAAAAACAATAAATTATTATACTGTTATTATCCTATTTTGGATAAACTTAACAAAAACAGGAGGATTCATTATGCAAAAAGTAAACAGCGTTCCAAAACGCTCCGAAATAAGTACCGAAAACACCTGGGATTTGACCCCTTTATGCACTGACAACGCCGCTTTTTCCAAAGCCTTTTCCGAAGCCGAATCAAAAATTGAAATTCTGGCGGCTTACCGCGGAAAAATCAGTCAGTCGTCCGCCAGTCTGTGCGCTTATCTGGAGGAAAAGGACGCCCAGCTTTTAACCGTTGACCGGCTTTACAGTTACGCTTTCCAATACTGCGACCAGGACACGGCAAATACGGAAGCCCAGGCCATGAAAAATCAGGCGCTTGGGCTTTACACACGCCTTTTTTCCGCCATTGCCTGGGAATCTCCGGAGATTCTTTCCCTGAACCCGGAGGTTCTTAAAGCCTGGTATGCCGAAGAACCCAAGCTGGAAAATTACCGGCATTTCCTCGAAGATACGCTCCGTCAAAAGGCCCACACCCTTTCGGCCGGAGAAGAAGAGCTTCTTTCGTTAAGCGCTGACATGAGCTATGGCCCGCAGACCATTTTCAGCATGTTCAACAATGCGGATTTACGTTTTCCATCCATCGACGACGGCCACGGCGGACAGGTGGAAATCACCCACGGCCGTTTTATCACCCTAATGGAAAGCCGGAACCGCCAGGTGCGCAAAGACGCCTTTAAAGCCCTCTATCATACCTACGCAGCTTACAAAAACACTCTGGCGGCGGCCTACGGCGCCAATGTCAAAAAGGAGCTGTTCTATACCCGGGCCCGGAAATATACTTCCACCATGGAGGCGCATCTGGACAGTTACCACATTCCGACCTCCGTATACACCCGGCTCATTGACACCGTCCACAGTTTTTTGCCGTCCATGTACCGTTATGTGGCCCTTCGCAAAAAACTTCTCGGCGTGGAAGAGCTGCATATGTATGACGTTTATACACCGATTATTGAATATCACTCGCCGGAAATTCCTTTTGAAAAAGCGAAATCCATCGTCCTTGAGGGACTTGCCCCGTTGGGAGAGGATTATCTGAGGCTTCTCCGGGAGGGCTTTGACAACCGGTGGATTGATGTTTATGAAAATCAGGGAAAACGCAGCGGCGCCTACTCCACCTGCGTCTACGGCACCCACCCTTACGTCTTATTAAATTATCAGGGGAATCTGGACAACGTGTTCACGCTGGCCCACGAGATGGGACATTCCCTCCACTCCTGCTATACCAATGCAAACCAGACCTACGTCAATTCCAATTATACGATTTTTGTGGCCGAGATTGCATCGACCTGCAACGAATACCTGCTGATTTCCCATTTGCTGGAAAAATCGGAGAGCCGGGAGGAAAAGGCTTATCTTTTAAATCATTTGATGGACCAGTTCAAAGGGACGCTTTTCCGTCAGACCATGTTTGCCGAATTTGAGAAGCTGACCCACGAAAAAGAGGCCAATGGAGAAGCTCTGACCTGCGATACGCTCTGTGAAGTTTATAAAGACTTAAACAAACTCTACTTTGGCCCCGACATGGTCATCGATGATGAAATCGCTATGGAATGGGCGAGAATCCCACATTTTTATACGCCATTCTATGTGTACCAGTACGCCACCGGAATCTCCGCCGCCATTGCTTTCGGCCGCCGGATTCTCTCCGGCGAGTCCGGCGCTTTGGAAGATTATAAGCGTTTCTTAAGCGGCGGCTGTTCCATGGACTGCATCGATTTATTAAAATCCTGCGGCGTCGATATGACGACAACCGGACCGACAACCGACGCTTTACAGGTCTTTGATACCTGCCTCCGTGAACTGGAATCTTTGTTTTGATAAATTGTTTGAAAAATTTTTTGTTTTTTAAAAAAGTTTGGTGGGTTTTCCCAAAAATAATTTTTTTGTAAATTTTCGATTGACTTTCCAAATTTTGAGAATATAATTAAACACATGTTAAGACGAAGGCGTCTTCAGATGAGCCAATCTCATCCGAAGGCGTCTTTTTCTTTTTGTGAAATACATAAACCTATTTCACAAAAAATTTTCAAGAGGAGGAAAATCACATGAAAAAATTAGAAATGGTCATCAAACCAGAAAAGCTTGAAAACTTAAAGTCAATTCTTGATGATTCTCAGGCAAGCGGCGTTATGATAACAAACATTATGGGTTATGGCAACCAGAAAGGGTTCACCCGGATGTATCGAGGAACAACTTATGCCGTCAACCTGCTTCCAAAGGTAAAGGTCGAAACCGTCGTTTCAGATGAAGCAGCCGAAGAAATTATTTCCAGAGTTGTCAAAGAAATTACAACCGGCAACTACGGCGACGGTAAAATCTTCATCTACGATGTTCTCGACGCAGTACGTATCCGTACCGGTGAACGCGGAGCCGACGCTCTTTAAATTTCTGACAAAAACATGTTACTTATATTGCTTTTAAAGGAGGCTACCCATTATGGAATATAATTTATTAGATATCGTATGGACAATGATTGCGGCGTGTCTTGTCTACTTTATGCAGGCCGGATTCGCTATGGTGGAAACGGGCTTTACACGGGCAAAAAACGCCGGTAATATCGTTATGAAAAATATGATGGACTTTGTCATCGGTTCCATCGCCTTCTATCTCATCGGTTTCGGCTTAATGTTCGGCCAGGGAAACGGCATCATCGGCCTGTCCGGTTTTTTCAACCCTTATGGCCTTGAGGCTTCTCTCCAGTCCGAACTCGGCCTGGCGCTTCCAATCGGCGTGTTTATGATTTTCCACACCGTATTCTGTGCCACTTCGGCGACCATTGTGTCCGGCGCCATGGCGGAACGTACCAAATTTTCCGCCTATCTGGCTTACAGCGCCTGTATCAGCATTTTCATTTATCCAATCACCGGACACTGGATTTGGGGCGGCGGCTGGCTGGCTTCCCTCGGTTTCCATGACTTCGCTGGTTCCACAGCCGTACACTCCGTCGGCGGCTGGTGCGCATTAATCGGCGCCGCAATTCTTGGACCTCGTATTGGAAAATACCGTGCGGACGGCAAACCAAATGCCATCCCGGGACATAATCTTCCGCTGGGCGCTCTGGGAACATTTATCCTCTGGTTCTGCTGGTTCGGATTCAACTGCGGTTCCACAACCGCCGCCTCCCCGGAACTCGGGAATATCGCCATGACGACCAATCTGGCCGCCGCGGCCGCAACTTTAGTCGCCCTTTTCTTTACATGGGTTCGTTACGGAAAACCGGATGTATCCATGACCATGAACGGCGCCCTCGCCGGTCTGGTTGGCGTTACCGCCGGCTGTGATATCGTATCCAACTACGGCGCTCTCGCCATCGGTGTTATCTGCGGTTTTGCTGTTGTCCTCGTGGTTGAATTCGTGGACCGTGTTCTCAAAGTTGACGACCCGGTCGGCGCTACCGGCGTTCACTGGGCCTGCGGTATGATAGGAACCGTTCTGACCGGTGTATTTGCCAAATCTTCTGTCCTTGAAGAATACGGTATGAGCCGGATTCAGTTCATCGGCGTTGAAGCCCTCGGCGTTGTTTCCGTCGGCGCTTTCACCGTCGTTATGGCCTTCATCATCTTTAAAGCCATTGACAAAACTATCGGACTGCGTGTTACAGAACAGGAAGAACTGGACGGACTGGACGGACACGAACATGGCTGCAGCGCTTACGCAGATTTCCAGATTAAATTGTAATAAACTTTGCGAATCCTTTTTAAACTACATAAAAAAGACCTGCGCTTTCTCCCCCGCAGGTCTTTTTCTTTTATATTTTCTGATTTTTACCGTTCCGGACTAAGTCCCTCACCCAAAAGCAAAAACAACGTCCCGGCAAATACGGCAAAGTCTCCCGCATTATAAATGACATTCCGAAACTTTTCCGTACCCACATTCAACCGGATATAATCGGTCACTTTTCCATATTTTAACCGCTCATAGGCATTACTTCCGGCGCCGCCCAGCATCATGGAAAGCCCCAGCTTCTGAAGGCGATGCCCCCGTTTCCCCGAAACCATCATCAACGCTCCGGCCAGGCTTCCCACGCCAAACAGAGTCATTCCCTTCAAAAGCTCCGGATTATCCTCCATCGCCCCAAGCATCGCGCCCCGGTTAAAATATTTTGTCAGAATCACTTTGTTTCCGGCCAGATTTTTCCGGCTGTGTTCCGCAACATTTTCTTTCACATAATCTTTGATTATTAAATCCCCGCCGCAAATGGCCGCGGCAAGTCCCAAACATCCTATCGCCATAACGCATCTGCCTCCTCTTATCTATAGTGTGCAGTATAAACAAATTTTATAATGTAATTCCAAGAAAATCAATGACAATTCCCGCCGCAACGCCAATCACATATAAAATTGCCGTGATTCTCAGATTTTCTTTCAGAGAATCATTCGTCCTGAAAAGAACAATCAGGCCAACGCCCGCACCGACAAGCAACCCGGACATCATAGCACCCAGGCTCATGGCGCCGTCCAGATAAAGCTGGGTAATGATTACAGATGCGGCGCAGTTCGGGATAAGACCTACAATTCCGGATAATAAAGAGCCAATCAACGGCTGATTTAAAATAATCTCTGTCAGACTTTCCTCTCCGACACCTTCAATAATTAAATTCAATATAAAAGAAACAAGAATAATAAAGAAAAAAATCTGAGCCGTATGTACAAGCGCCGATTTAAAAATTCCCTCTTCACAATGGCAATGCTCATGCTCGCACATATGGTGGATATCCATTTTCTGTTCCGGTTCTTTTTTTACCAGTGCAAATACCAAATCCACCAGAAATCCGGCAATCATACCGATAACTACCTTCATTCCAAGCACGGATAAAATAATTCTTACCGGCACCTGCTGTGAAATAAATACCGGGAGCATTTCATCGGAGGTGGAAAGAAAAATGGCAATCAACGTCCCTCGGGTAATGACCCGGCCCGCATACAGGCTGGCCGCCGCGGCCGAAAATCCACACTGGGGAAATACGCCGGCAATGCTTCCGATGAGCGGCCCAAACCGGCCTGAGGCCTGAACAACCCGACGGGTACCTGCGCTCATCTTATGCTCAATATATTCCATGACAACGTAAGTAATAAATAAAAAAGGTAAAAGGCGGATACCATCTATCAGCGTATCCAGAATAATATCGTACATATCAAACCCCATTTCCAGTCTGTCGATAGTAACTTTTTTATATTATCCTATGGATATAGCCTTTGTCAAGTATCCGCCTTTGTTTTAATGATATTATTTTATTATTATTCCAGCGCCGTAAAACAAGCCATCATAGCGTCTCTTTCTTCTGCCTGGTCAGCAAGCGCCGTGGAAATAATTTCAATCAGATAATCTCCGCGCCGGCAAATCAGATAATCCTGAATCATATCGAAGCCCTGGCTGCTGGCCTTCATCTGAAGTCTTCTGAAAGTTAATCCGGCCAGCTCATAATCGGTTACGTCGCCGTCCTGAGTCATCTCAATAGATGTGGATGCGTCCTGATTATCCCCGACAGCTGTGAATGCGGCTTCAAGCTGTTCAAGCATCTGGTCGATGTATTCATCCGGCGTTAAATCCGACTGTTCAACAAGCATAGCTACCTGAGGTAATCCCATTGTTCCGTCGCTGGCCATCATTTCGTAGGTATACAGACCCTCAAAATCTGCCGGGTCATTGCCCATTTCCTCAGAACCTGCCTCTAATATAGCGTCCATTGCTTCTTCATCCTGCATAACAACGCCTTCACCAGCCGTGAATTTCATACCAATCCACGCACTTTCCCAGCCGGTTTCCGTCGAGGTCCCCCGTTCATACTCCGGAATCGCTTCCGTTTCCGCAGCTGTTTCCGCAGCCGTTTCCGTCGTTCCCGAGCCGCCGCATGCCGTAAGCCCCGCAACGGTCATAGACATGACAACCAATGCGACCATAAGTCTCTTCTTCATATTTTTTCCTCCTCCTGATATCGTTTTCATGATACCAAGATTAGAATACCTGAGACTTTTTATTTTGTCAATGCCTGCAGAATCTTATTGCTCCGTTCAATGAACGCGGTCATTGCGGAGGCCTCCAATGGCTTGTGGCTCAGAAGGGCCAGGTCATATAACTGCTGGCAAATCATATCCGTATATTCGCCGTCCGTATGGGCAAGTACATACTGTACCAGTGTATTGTTGGCGTTTAAAATCAATGTCTCGCCCTCGCTGCCGAACATACTCATATCTGTCATGCCGTACATCTTCATCATATCCTGCATACGGCGGCTCTCTTCATTCAAGGTAATCATCGAAGAAGTTTCCGCATTTTTCAGTTTTTCAACCTTAACCTGAATATTCTCCCGGCCAAGGGCTTTTTTAAAGATATCGGTCAGGGTCTTTGTATTTTCCTCAAGAACCTTTCCGTCCTCCTCATTGACTTCTTCTTTAAAAATATCCGCCAAGTCCGTATCAATCCGATGGAACTTCACATTTTCCTCATCCTGCTCCAGGACGCTGATAAACGGCTGGTCAATCGCATGCTTCAAAAGAACGGCATCCATCTCCTGTTCCTTAAACATATTGATATACTGTCCCTGCTGTACCTCGTCGGTCACATAAAATACCTGATTTTCATGTTTTTCCTTGGCAGCTTCCAGATAATCCTTCAAAGTCACATATTTACCTTCCAGGTTTTTATAAAGGATATAATCCTTCATCTTGCCTTTGAATTTTTCATCCTTGATGTAACCATATTTAATAAACGGGCTGATGTCATCCCAGTATTTCTCATAGTTTTCCCGGTCCGTCTTACACATACCGGAAAGCTTGTCAGCCACCTTCTTTGTAATATAATCTGAAATCTTCTGAACAAATCCGTCATTCTGGAGAGCGGAACGGGAAACATTCAAAGGCAGGTCCGGACAGTCAATGACGCCTTTTAAGAGCATCAGAAATTCCGGAATAACCTCTTTAATATTATCTGCAATAAATACCTGGTTGTTATATAACTTAATGGTTCCTTCAACGGCTTCATATTCCAGATTTAATTTCGGGAAATATAAAATGCCCTTCAAATTAAACGGATAATCCATATTCAAATGAATCCAGAACAATGGCTCTTTATAATCATTGAATACCTTGCGGTAAAAGGCCTTATATTCATCCTCTGTACACTCGTTTGGATGCTTCGCCCAGAGCGGATGGATATCATTGACAAGGAATGGGCGGCGATGAATCTTTGCCATCTTCTGTTCCGGCGTAATCTCGATGGTCTCCTTTGTTCCGTCCTCATTTTCCTTTTCTTCGGTTTTAGCCGGCTCCGTATAATACTCAATGACTTTATCTGTATCCCGCAGCTCTTCTTCTTTTACGTTCTGAGTTTCCGGTTCTCCGCCCTCTTTGGAAATGTAAATTTCCACTGGCATGAAGGCACAGTATTTGTCCAGAACCTCTCTCGCTCTGTATTCGTTGGCAAATTCCAGACTATCCTCATTCAGATATAACGTAATCTCCGTACCGCGCGTCTCTTTATCGCCTTTGGTCATCGCGTATTCGGAATCACCGTCACATTCCCAATATACCGGCTCGGCGCCCTCTTTATAGGAAAGGGTCTGAATCGTTACACGCTCGGCCACCATAAATGCTGAATAAAAGCCCAGGCCGAAGTGGCCGATAATCTGGTCCTCATTGGTTTTATCTTTATATTTTTCCAGAAAATCGGTAGCGCCGGAAAAGGCAATCTGCGTAATGTATTCTTTCACTTCATCGGCCGTCATACCAATACCGTTATCCCGTACAATCATCGTCTTATCTTCGGAATTGACAATGACCTCAACCTTCAGTTTTTCATCCTCGGCAATCGCACACTCGCCCATCAACTCCAGTTTTTTCAGCTTTGTGATAGCGTCGCAGCCGTTGGACACCAACTCTCTGACAAAAATATCGTGGTCGGAATACAACCATTTTTTTATGATTGGAAATAAATTTTCACTGTTAATCGATAAACTTCCCTGTTCCTTTATTGTTTCTGACATCAAAATCACTCCTTAAAATTATAAAGTAAATTTTTATCTGAAACATATTGTAATACCTGTTTGTCCGATTGTCAACAAAAAATTAGCACTCGCTTTAAGTGAGTGCTAATTTTATTGTTCTCCCAAATTTTTCTTCACCGGTTACAACTTCTCCACTGGAATATGATTCTGTTTAAAATACCGGCAGACCGTATCATCCCAGCACTGTTCCAGTGTTTTATCCATAATAAATGTTTTATAGGAAACACCGGACGTACAGACAAGTTTCTGATGGTCATATGTAATATTCATAAACAGGCCACGGACATCTTCCGAATTCACCGGAAGTTTATGCGTATCCAGAAGCCACCGGGTATTTTCGTCGGAAAGCTGAAATACCAGTTTAAAACGGACCGGAAGCTTATGCCCTTTAATTAATTGGAAAGCAAAGGGCTTCACCTCGGACCAAAGGCAAAGTTTTCGTCCCCCTAGGGACTCCCATTCCTCAGAATCGAAATAAGGGCGGTTTAAATAACCGCCCAAATGAAACTCTGTGAATGTCTGAATCTCCCCGTCCTGCAGATAAAACTTATCAAACATGGTCCCGGTGAGAATCCCCGCCATGAAATTTTTAATATCCAAAATGGATAGACCAATCATGCGTTACCACCCCATACAATTGTTCATTATACATTAATTTCCGCCGTCATACCGAGAACTTCCTTATTCTCGTCAAGAATCGGCCGAATCACTTCATTTAAGAACTCCGTCACCTGTTCCGGTGCGCGTCCGACAAAGTTTCTCGGATTCATGATGGACTGTAATTCTTCCATCGTTGTTCCAAAGGCCGGGTCCCCGGCGATACGTTCCAGCAAATCGTTTGGCTTGCCTTCAACCTTGACCATACGTCCGGCCTCCATAGAATGGGTACGGATACGCTCATGAAGCTCCTGACGGTCGCCGCCCCGTTTTACAGCGTCCATCATAATATTTTCTGTCGCCATAAACGGAAGCTCGCTCATCAGCCGCTGTTCAATCACCTTTGGATAAACGACGAGGCCGTCAACCACATTCATATATAAATCCAGTACGCCGTCAATCGCCAGGAAGGCTTCCGGCACGCTGAGACGTTTATTCGCCGAATCATCCAGGGTTCTCTCAAACCACTGAGTTGCGGCTGTAATCGCCGGATTCAGCACATCAATCATCACATATCTGGAAAGGGACGCGATACGCTCGCTGCGCATCGGATTCCGTTTATAGGCCATGGCCGAAGAACCAATCTGGCTCTTTTCAAATGGTTCCTCAATCTCTTTCAAATGCTGGAGAAGACGGATATCATTGGAGAATTTATGGGCGCTCTGAGCAATGCCCGCAACCACGTTCAGCACACGGGTATCCAGTTTTCTGGAATAGGTCTGACCGGATACCGGATAGCAGGCATCAAAACCCATCTTCTGTGCGATACGGCGGTCAGCTTCTTTGCATTTTTCATGGTCGCCGTCAAATAATTCCAGGAAGCTGGCCTGGGTTCCTGTTGTTCCTTTGGAACCGAGCAGCTTTAACTGGGAAATCATATAATCCACATCCGATAAATCCATGACCAAATCATTTAACCAGAGGCTGGCCCGTTTGCCTACCGTTGTCGGCTGGGCCGGCTGGAAATGGGTGAACGCCAGGGTCGGAAGCTCCTTATAGGTGTCCGCAAATTTCGCCAGTTCGCTGATAACATTCAGAAGCTTCTTCCGCACCAGATATAAAGCTTCCCGCATAATAATCACATCCGTATTATCACCCACATAGCAGGATGTGGCTCCCAAATGGATAATGCCCTTCGCTGTTGGACATTGCTGCCCATAGGCATAAACATGGGACATAACATCATGACGAACCTCTTTTTCTCTGGCCTTTGCCACATCATAATTGATATCGTCCTTCGCTGCCTTTAATTCGGCAATCTGTTCCTCCGAAATCGGCAAGCCAAGCTCTGCTTCGGTTTCGGCCAGCGCAATCCATAATCTTCTCCATGTCTTGAATTTCATGTCCGGAGAGAAAATGTACTGCATCTCTTTACTTGCATATCTTTCCGACAACGGACTCTGGTATCTATCGTTCATGGTTTATCCTCCTAAATTCTAATTCATCAACGGGTACAACCGGCCTGTTAAAATTCCATATCGCCGCGGATATCTCTTGTCGGCGGCGCAATCGGATAATCGCCGTTAAAACAGGCCTGACAATATTTCAGACCTTCCACCATCTCTCCCATCCGGTTCAAATCCAGATAGCCAAGAGAATCGGCGCCCATCATCCGGCCAATCTCCTCTACCGAATGGTGATTGGCAATAAGCTGCTCCCGGTTCGGAATATCCGTTCCGAAATAGCATGGATATTTAAACGGCGGCGAGCTGATTCGCACATGGACCTCCGTCGCTCCGGCGTTTTTTAACATCTGGACAATATTGCCGCTGGTCGTTCCGCGGACAATCGAATCGTCAATCATAACAATCCGTTTTCCCCTGACCGCATCCTTCAAAACGTTCAATTTGATTTTAACGCTCTGCTCCCGCATGCTCTGCTTTGGCTTAATAAAGGTACGGCCCACATAATTATTTTTTACAAAAGCCCGGCCATAAGGAATCCCTGATTCCAGAGCATAACCCATAGCCGCATCATTTCCCGATTCGGGTACGCCAACGACCAAATCGGCTTCCACCGGATGGCTCTGGGCCAGAATCCTTCCGGCCATAATCCGGGAATTAAAGACACTGACGCCGTCAATGACGCTGTCCGGGCGGGCAAAATAGATATATTCAAAAATGCATCGGCCGCACTTCCCGGTAGAATTGCAATACGTTTTGTTTGACGTCAGGCCATCTTCGTTAATTGTAACAATCTCCCCCGGCTCCGCGCCAACCGTATCAAGGGCGCAGGTCTCCGAAGCCACTACCCAGGTATCGTCTCTTTTACCGATACACAGAGGCTTAAAGCCGTATGGGTCCCTGGCCGCAATTAATTTTCTCGGACTCATGACAAGCAGCGAATAGGCCCCTTTAATATGGGGCATCGCCCGGGATACCGCCTCTTCGACGGAACCGCAGTGTACCCGCTCTTTAGCTACCAGATAAGCGATAACCTCCGAGTCAATCGTCGTCTGGAAAATGGCGCCGTTTTTCTCAAGCTCTTCCCTCAAATCCACCGCATTGACCAAATTCCCATTGTGGGCAATCGCAAGCTGGCCCTTCACATATTTTGTCACCAATGGCTGGGCATTGGCACGGACGCTGCTTCCGGCGGTCGAATAGCGGACATGACCAATCGCAATGTCACCGTGAACCTTATCCAGATTTTCCGGTGTAAAGACCTCGTTGACCAGTCCCATATCCTTATAATATCGAATATCTCTGTTTTCACTGACGGCAATACCGCAGCTTTCCTGTCCCCGGTGCTGCAGCGAAAACAATCCATAATAGACCCAGGAAGCGATATCCTCACCCTTTGTGTTGTAAGCACCAAAGACACCACATTCCTCATGGAGTTCCTCTTTAAACTGACAGGAGTCTTTCTGCTTTATCATATTATAATCCCAGTCTTCTGTAAACTTCTTCATAAGCTTCTTCTACCCGTCCCAAATCTCTTCTGAAACGGTCTTTATCTAATTTCTCGTGGGTTTCGGAATCCCAGAAACGGCATGTATCCGGTGAAATCTCATCCGCAAGGATAATCTCGCCTTTATAACGTCCGAATTCCACTTTAAAATCAATCAAATCAATGTTCTTCTCGGCAAAATAAGCGACGAGAATCTCATTAATCTTAAATACCAGTTCTGTAATACGGTCGATTTCTTCCCGTGTGGCCGCACCGATGGCAATCGCATAATAGTCGTTAATCATCGGGTCGCCCAAATCATCGTTTTTATAGCTGAATTCCAATGTTGGTGCAAGAAGACGGAATCCTTCTTCAATCCCAAGTTTTTTAGAAAAACTTCCGGCCGCCACATTGCGGACGATAACTTCCAGAGGAACGATTTCCACTTTCTTGACGGCTGTCTCTCTGTCGCTCAGTTCTTCTACAAGATGGGTAGGAATTCCCTTTTCTTCAAGCATTTTAAAAATATGGTTGGTCATCCGGTTATTTACCACGCCTTTACCGACGATGGTTCCTTTTTTCTCGCCGTTAAATGCTGTTGCGTCGTCTTTATAGTCAACGATTAAAACGTCTTCCACGTCCGTTTTAAAAACTTTTTTAGCCTTGCCTTCATACAACATTTCCAATTTCTTCATTTGAACCTGACCTCTTCTTTCCATCCATATGTTTTTTCATTGTTTTATTAAATGTACTTATAATTACTCATAAGGACATCGCTTCATCGGGCATAATACCCGCCCTTATTCTATCGCAATCCCTTTCCTAAATCAATAGATTCCCTATTAAAAATACTTATAAAAATTTATTATACCACTTATAAGGAAAGGGCCACATCCAGAATCATCATAATCAAAAAACCGGCCATACTCCCTATCGTCCCCCGGTGGGAACGGCCCTCATCGTTGGCTCCCGGAATTAATTCCTCTACAACGACATAAATCATTGCGCCGGCTGCGAAGGACAAAAGCCACGGCATGGCCGGACGGATAAGCCCCGACACAAGCACCACCGACATTCCGAATAGAGGTTCCACCGCCGCAGATATCACGCCGTACAAAAAAGCTTTTTTAGCGGACATTCCCTCCTGACGCAGCGGCAGCGACACAGCCGCGCCCTCCGGAAAATTCTGAATACCAATCCCCAGAGCCAGAGCAAAGGCCGCCGCATATAATTCGGCCTGGTCCATATGCTGGGCCGCCAGTGCAAAGGCCAGACCAACCGCCATCCCCTCGGGCACATTGTGGAGCGTCACCGCAAAGACAAGCAGATTGACCCGGTTTGAATGTCTCGTATATCGGGCAAAAAATCCATCAACAACGAGCAGAAACAGGCCTCCGAAAAGGAACCCCAGAGCCGCCGGGAGCCATGGAAGCCCGCCGGAAGCTGAGGCCTGCTCAATGGCCGGAATAATCAGCGACCAAACCGAAGCCGCAATCATAATTCCCGAGGCAAATCCGAGAAAAATCTTCTGAAGTCCCTCATTTATCTGTTTCCGAAACAAAAATACGGTAGCCGCGCCGGATACCGTCATCAAAAAGGCAAATCCGGTTCCAAAAGCCGCCCAAATCAAAGATTGTGTCATCGTCTCCCACCTTTTATTTCAATTTTCCATAAACAGTTCAAACGCACCTGCTTATATTTATGATATGGAAAATTCACAATCCGGTGAAAAAATTTCGAATAATGACGACGACCGCGCTTCCGGCCAATCCGCTGACGATATTTATAACCGCTTCGCCGAACTGATAATGCCGTCCCTCGATAAACTGCTTGTGCCACTCATCCAGCCAGCCCGCTCCCACAATCAGAACGAGCCCGGCCGCCAAAACAAGCGCCGCTGTCCACGGCTTTGAGCAGAGCCCGAAAATATACGTTCCCGTCAGACTAACCAGTATGCCGAACACAAAAAACAAAATCACATGCGCCGCCTTTCGTACCTCATGGTGTACTTTGTCCACCTGTTCCTGAGTCGGCGATGTATAGAGCGCTTTGGAAATCTTTTCCGCAATCCGCATACTCGTATCCGCTGTTTTCTCTCCATTTTCCGTAGACAGATGAAAAATTAATCCCAGCCATCCGATACAACACAAACACAATACTAAAAATATCAGTCTTTTTGTCATAAATCACCCAGCTTTCTTTTGCTGATATTATTATTTACCTACAATACCCAGCCTTTTAAAAATGGCCCACACATAAGGACCTCCGAAAACATTCAGCCTTTTCGGTCCGGTAATCGCTTCCGGATTCTCCCGCACCCTCAAAAACGCTTTTTCAAAGGTGGCCTTTGTAATCGATTTTTTCTTACGCTCCGTAAACAATTCGCCGCCTTTCACCCGATAAGTAAAGGGCAGCCCCCGGACTGTATGGAAAGTCTCTCCCTCATGAGACTTAATTATATCCCATAAATTCTCAATTGTTACAGTTTCTTCCATATTAAATACCCATCAAAAAATCTCCCGGCAGAGTCCGACTACGACTCTGACAGGAGATATTTTTATCTATGATTCACCCGTGTTCCGATTCTCCCGGTATCCGCAGGTTACATCTGCACATACCAGTTTTTGTCCTTTAATCAACAATGCATTCCCACACTTCGGACAATTTTTACCGGAAGGCTTCTGCCAGGTCATAAAATCGCACTCCGGATTATTTTCACAACCGTAATATTTACGTCCCTTTTGTGTCTTTCGAATGACAATATCTTTGCCGCATTTCGGGCAGCTCACACCAATTTTTTCAAAATAAGTTTTTGTATTCCGACATTCCGGAAATCCCGGACACGCCAAAAACTTTCCGTGAGGTCCATATTTAATGACCATATGCCGGCCGCACTGGTCACAAACCACATCGGATACCTCATCTTCAATCTTCACCTGCTCCAATTCCTTTTCGGCCACCAAAACGGCCTCTTCCAAATCCGGATAGAAATTCCGGACAACGGTCTTATAATTTACGCATCCCTCTTCGACTTTGTCCAACAGAAGCTCCATGTTTGCCGTAAAGGAAACATCCACGATACTTGGAAAAGCATCCTTCATCATCTGATTGACTACCTCGCCGAGTTCGGTCACATAAAGATTTTTATTCTCCTTTGCCACATAGCGGCGGGCAATAATCGTTGTAATGGTCGGCGCATAGGTACTTGGCCGTCCAATGCCGAGTTCTTCCAGCGTTTTTACCAGAGAAGCTTCCGTAAAATGGGCCGGAGGCTGGGTAAAATGCTGTTTGCTCTCAAAATCCCTGAAGGACAGTTCACTGTCCTCGGTTAATTTTTTCAAAAGTACGTTGGATTCCGCCTTGTCCTCCGTATGCTTATAAACCGAAAGAAATCCTTCAAATTTAATCTTTGACGCAGTTACCGTAAAAATATAACCGTTACAATTAATTTTTACATTTGTCGTCGTATAGACCGCATCGGACATCCGACTTGCGACAAACCGGCTCCATATAAGCTGATATAAACGGAACTGTTCTCTGGAAAGGGATTCCTTAACCTTCGTCGGCGTCAGCTCACAGTTCGACGGTCGAATCGCCTCATGGGCATCCTGTATCTTGCCCGTGTTTTTACTGCTTTTCACCTGTTGGGTCACATAATCCGGGCCATAAGCTTCACCGATAAATTTTCGCACGGCCGCATCCGCCTCTTCGGAAATACGCGTAGAATCCGTTCTCAAATAGGTAATCAAACCTACCGTACCGTTTCCCTTAATATCTACGCCTTCATATAACTGCTGGGCAATACGCATTGTTTTCTGTGTGGAAAAATTAAGCAGTTTGGACGCTTCCTGCTGCAATGTACTCGTTGTAAAAGGAAGCGGCGGTTTTTTTGAACGCTCTCCGTTTTTAATATTATAAATTTTATAGGGCTGTCCCTCCAAATCCGCCAGAATTTCATCCAACTGTTCTTTGGAGCGAATCTCTGCCTTTTCCTTTTCTCTGCCGTAAAATCTGGCTGTCAGAGGCTTTTTTTCACCCTTTACATCCAACAATACGTCCAGAGACCAGTATTCCTCCGGAATAAAGGAATCAATTTCCTGCTCCCTGTCGCAAATAATCCGCAAAGCTACGGACTGGACACGGCCGGCGCTTAATCCCCGTTTGACCTTTGCCCAGAGCAGGGGACTGATTTTATAACCCACCATGCGGTCCAGCATACGCCGGGCCTGCTGGGCATCCACCAAATCCATATCAATGCCTCTCGCCTGCTTAATCGAATTCTTCACAGCAGTTTTGGTAATCTCGTTAAATGTAATCCGGTGTATCTGCTTTTCTTCTAATTTTAACGCCTGAGCCAAATGCCAGGAAATCGCTTCCCCTTCCCGGTCCGGGTCCGTTGCAAGATATACTTTATCCGCCTTTTTTACTTCTTTGCGAAGCATGGCGAGAATGTCGCCCTTTCCGCGAATCGTTATATATTTTGGTTCAAAATCGTTTTCAATGTCAATTCCCAACTGGCTTTTAGGTAAGTCCCGCACATGTCCGTTGGACGCGACTACCCGATAATTTAATCCAAGGAACTTATTAATGGTTTTGGCTTTCGCAGGAGATTCCACAATAACCAAATATTTCGCCATAATACGCCTCCACTATCTCATCTATTGTCAAAATGACTGTATCCGCTTTCATAAATTCAACATATACAGATTTTTTCCCATCGGACGTATCCTTCCCTCCAGCTCCAGATTCAATAAAATTTGCCAGGTATCCGCCAACGGAAGCTGACATTCGGCTGAAATGGTATCCACGTCTTTTGGGCTTAAACTTAAACTAGCATACACCAATTGTTCTGAATTATCAAGTGAAAGTTTTGTTTTTTCCTCCGCGCTTTTCTGACAATTCACAAAAATGTCATAATCCTCGGCAATATCTTCCGGCCGGTAAACCAGTTTTGCGCCGCTTTGAATCAACTGATGGCAGCCCTCGCTCAACGTATGATTAAACTGTCCGGGTAAGGCATAAATGTTTTTTCCCTGCTCCAGCCCCATCTCCGCCGTAATCAATGAACCGCTCCGCTTTCTGGCCTCAATCACAAAAACGCCGTCGGACAAACCGCTGATAATCCGGTTGCGCATCGGAAAATGCCAGGGCTTTGGCCCGGTTCCCAGAGGATACTCGCTGAGAATTCCGCCCCGCATTTTCATTTGTTCAAACAGGCTGTAATTTTCTCTGGGATAACAAATATTTAAACCGCATCCGAGAACACCCCACGTGCCAAAGGGCGCGCCGCTATGCAGGGCGCCCCGATGGGCCTCGCCGTCCACACCCCGGGCCAGTCCGCTGATAATTCCAATCCCCATCCCGGACAGCGCTTCGGAAAAATACCGGGCGGCTGCAAGTCCGTAACCGCTGGCTTCTCTGGCGCCGACGACAGCAATCAACGGCCGTTTGGGTTCCGGCAGCCCGCCATAATAAAACAGTCCGGCCGGTGCGTCGCATATATGCCGCAGCTTTGGCGGATATTCCGAATCTATCCGGCAGACAAACTTTCCTCCCGACTGATTCAGACGAAACATTTCTCTTTTTATATTTTCTTCATTTTTCTCTTCTGCATTTTGAAGATTGTTTTTGAGCTTTTCTTCGATGCCGCAAATCTGAGTATATTGTGAGTTTCTTCCATAATAAATATTCTTTGCCGTTTTAAAATATCCCAGCAATTTATCAATCGAGCGCACGCCGAGCCAGGGACGGGTACAGAGCCAAAACCAACATTCCCGTTCCGTCAATCCCATGGTCCGCCTCCGTAAGTCTCGTCCGGCAGACGATAGCAGAAGGCCTCCGCCAAATGCCCGCTGAGAATCTCCTCGCTGCCTTCCAAATCGGCAATCGTACGGGCCACCTTTAAAATCTTCTGATACACTCTGGCGGAGAGATGAAATTTATCATACACCTTTTCTAAAAAAGCACGGGACTTCACATCCAGTCTGCAAAATTTCCGAATCAGCCTTCCATCCATTTCACTATTATAGTGTATTTTCTCTCCCTGAAACCGCGCCCTCTGTATCTCATACACCCGTTTTACCTCACGCTGCATCTGACGGCTGTCCATCATGCTTTTTTTCACATCCGGCCCGGATAACTGCCGGTAATCGACCCGCTGAACATTCACACACAAATCCAGCCGTTCCATGACCGGCCCGCTGACTTTTGACATATATTTTTGAATCTGTCCCGCCGTACATCGGCACCGCTCCCTGTCCGGGTAATAACCGCACGGACAGGGATTCATGGCCGCCACAATCAGCGGCTTTGCGGGAAAGACGTAATCTCCTCGGACACGATGAATATAAACCTCTCCTGATTCCAAAGGCTGCCGCAGAGCTTCAATGGCGCTGCGGGAAAACTCAGCGAACTCATCCATGAACAAGATGCCTTCATGGGCCAGGCTGAGTTCTCCCGGTACGGGCACCGCGCCGCCGCCGACAAGCGTCTTGTCCGACACCGAATGATGCGGCCTTCGAAACGGCCGTTTCGTCATCAAACCGCCGCCCGGTTTCAACCGCCCGGCCGCACTATGTATTTTGGTAACCGTCATCTGTTCCTCAAAATCCATCTCCGGTAAAATAAAGGGCATACGTTCCGCCATCATCGTTTTTCCGCTGCCCGGAGGTCCAATCAAGAGCAGATGATGGCGTCCCGCCGCGCTCATCTGAATACAGCGTTTTGCCGCCGCCTGGCCCCGGATATCTCCAAAATCCAGAGGATATCCCCGAACCGGTTTCTTCAGAACAGACGCCGGCCTTTGTGTCTGCCGTAACTTCTCTTGTCCCCGGAGATGGGCGGCAACCTCTGAAAATCCGCCCGCACCGAAAACACGGATACCGGATAAAATCGCAGCTTCCTCCGCATTTTTCGCAGGCACAAAACAATTCATAAATCCCTCGGCCGCCGCCTGGCTTAACATGGACAAAATCCCCCGAACCGGTATGAGAGCGCCATTCAGTCCCAATTCTCCGATAAATATACTATTTTCAAGAAGCTCTGGTGATATATGCTCGATACAGCTTAGAAGGGCTACGGCCACAGGCAGGTCAAAGCCGGTTCCGGACTTACGGAATCCTGACGGCGCCAGACTGATTAAATAGCGTTTTGGCGGCAGAAGAAAACCGGAATTCTTCATCGCCGTGCGAATCCTGGCCCCGGACTCCCGAAGCTCCGCAGAGATTTCCCCTACTATCTGAAACGAAGGGAGGCCGCTGCTCATATCCGCCTCCACCCGGACAATCCGTCCCTGGATTCCCACACAAAACGCACTGTAAACTTTACAAAACATGAACCTTTTCCTTTCTCTCGAAAGGCAATACCTGATTTTACTTTAACAGTTTTTCCCATTCCCCGCAATCACAAGGTATCTTTCTTTTTTGACATTTTCCGCCTTTTATTTGACGGGATATCCCCGGGCATATATAATAAAATAAAGTTTTATTTGAAAAAACAACGGCCGGTGTTGGCCGCAGAGAAAGGAATTATTACAATGAAAGCAGTTATCCAGCGGGTCAGCCGCGGTAAAGTAACTATTGACGGACAGATTCACGGTGAAATCGGCCGTGGTTTTGTTATTCTTCTTGGCGTGGCCAAAGACGACACAACGGAGGATATGGATTATCTTGTCAAAAAAATCTCCGGACTGAGGGTTTTTGAAGACAGTGAAGGGAAAATGAATCTCGGACTGAGGGAAGTCAACGGAGAGCTTCTGATTATTTCCCAGTTCACCTTATTTGCAAATACAAAGAAGGGCAACCGGCCGAGCTTTATCGAAGCGGGCCTTCCGGAGCCCTCCAAAGCCTTTTATCTGAATTTTATTCAGGCCTTCCGGAATCTTGGCTTCACTGTGGCCGAGGGAGAATTTGGCGCAGATATGGCCGTCGAGCTGGTCAACGACGGTC
>CABUAW010000029.1 GCA_902489645.1 uncultured Lachnospiraceae bacterium
AAACAGCGGGCGGCTGTGGCCCGTGCCCTGATTACTCATCCGAAACTGATTCTGGCCGACGAGCCGACGGGAGCGCTGGATTCCAAGTCCACGGATGAATTGCTGGAATTATTTGGAAAAATCAACCGGGAGGGCCAGACCATTTTAATGGTAACCCATTCTGTAAAAGCGGCCAGCCATGCAAATCGGGTATTATTTATCAAAGACGGTGAAGTTTTCCATCAAATTTACCGGGGCAACAGTTCCAACGAAGAGCTGTATCAGAAAATTTCAGATACTCTGACCATTTTAATGACGGGTGGTGAGCGGCGATGAGACTGGGATTTTATCCGAAGCTGGCACTGACGGGAATTGCCAAAAATAAGAAAACCTATATTCCTTATATACTGACGGGAATTGGCATGGTCATGATGTTTTATATTGTTACCTTCCTTGCGCTGAGCGATACGGTGGGCGCTTTGCGCGGCGGTGAAATCGTACAGGGCTTTTTACGTCTGGGAACGGTCGTTATCGGTATTTTTTCGACGATTCTTTTATTTTATACAAACTCTTTTTTGATTCGACGGCGAAAAAAAGAATTTGGTTTGTATAATATACTCGGCATGGGTAAGGGGAATCTTTCAAAAGTTATTATCTGGGAAAGTGTGATGATTGCGGCCGCCTCTTTGATTTTGGGGCTTGGCTGCGGCATCCTTTTTTCAAAGGCCGCAGAGCTTTTGGTTTCAACGATTTTAAAGGATACGGTAGGCTTTAATTTTACGATTAACAAGACGGCCATGTTTATGACATTCAAGTGGTTTGGTATTATTTTTCTGTTGATTCTTATGAGCAGCCTTTGGCAGATTTATAAATCAAATCCGGTTGAATTAATGAAAAGTGAGTCCGTCGGCGAAAAACCTCCGAAGGCGAACTGGATTCTGGCTTTGGTGGGAATTATCCTTTTGGCCGGAGCCTACTATCTGGCCGTGACAATTCAGGACCCGGTGACGGCGGTGTTGTTGTTTTTTTGCGCAGTCATCATGGTCATTGTGGCGACCTATCTTTTATTTATCGCGGGTTCGGTAACGTTTTGCCGGCTGCTTCAGAAAAATAAACGCTATTACTATAAAACCAATCATTTTATATCTCTGTCCTCTATGGTTTACCGAATGAAACGAAATGGCGCGGGACTGGCTTCCATATGTATTCTTTCGACCATGGTGCTGGTTATGATTTCATCGACGTCCTGTCTGTATATCGGCGGGGAGGATATGCTGCGTCAGCGTTATCCGAGAAATATGATTCTCAAAACAGACGAAGCAAATACAGAGTACACGGAATATATCTACGATGTTATTGACGACCAGCTTGAAGCCTATCATGAGACAAAGGAAAACATTCTGCATTACCGGTATGTGAGCTTTTCCGGTATTATGGAAGGAAATGAAATGTTTTTTGATGAAAGCAGACTGAGTACCTCGGCAGATTTTTCGAAGGTGTGGAGCGCCTTTGTTATTCCTTTGGAGGATTATAATCAGATTATGGGAACGTCGGAGACTGTTGAGGAAGGAGAGGCTTTAATTTATGCGACAAAAACAAACTTTAAATACGATGAGATTACTTTGGATGGCATCGGAACTTTCCGAACCAAAGCGGCCGAAAAGGGCTTTGTATCCAATGAGACGGACACGATGCAGATTATGCCGTCACTTTTTATCTTTGTGCCGGATGTGACAGAGGTCGTCGATGGCATCAATGGGATGCTGGAAAGAATGGGAGAGGAAGAACGGGCGTATATTAATAATTATTATGGTTTTGATTTGTCCTGTGATGAAAAGAAACAGACAGAGATTTATAACAGCATTATGGAGGATATCGCCTTAGAACCTGTCATGGAAGCGACCGGAATGTCTGCGGAGGAAGTGACCGAACAGGATGTCAGAGTATCCTTTACGTGTATGGCTGTACAGCGGGATGGATTTCTCTCAATAAACGGCGGTTTTTTCGCACTCGGTCTGATTCTTGGCCTTGTGTTTATCTGCGGCGCGGTACTGATTATGTATTATAAGCAGATTATCGAAGGGTACGAGGACCAGTCCCGTTTTGAAATCCTGCAAAAAGTGGGTATGACGAAGAAAGAGATTAAAAAGAGTATCAACTCTCAGGTTTTGACGGTCTTTTTTGCACCGCTGATTATGTCGGGAATTCATATGGGTTTTGCTTTTCCTTTGATTGCCAAAATGCTTATTTTGTTTGGCTTGATGAATACACGGCTGCTGATTATGGTAACTCTCGGCAGTTTCGGCGTATTTGCGCTGTTTTATATTCTGGTATATCTGGCAACCTCCAAAGCTTATTATGGTATTGTCAGTGAAAATAATTTAGATTAAAAAAGCATCCCTTTTCTGTCACAGAAATTGTGCCAGAGAAGGGATTTTCAGCTTAAAAAAGAGCGATGGAACTTTCAAATTATGACGAAGGCGTATTGACCAACTCGTCGAGGCTTTTAAAGCTGTAGCCCATTTCTTCCCATTTTGTCAGCAGTTCATCGAGAATTTCGGCATTGGTGGAAGAGGTGCTGTGAAGAAGAACGATGGCGCCGGGATGGATACGGCCGAGAAGCTTTTCAAAGGCTTCTTCTCTGGTGGGCTGATTATCGACGTACCAGTCCACATAGGCCAGACTCCAGAAAAATGTTTTATAGCCGAGGTCTTTAGCCATTTGAAGATTCATTTCACTATATTTTCCCTGGGGCGGACGATAATATTTGGTCATGGCCTGCCCTGTTATTTTTTCATAGAGTTTTTCCACACCTTCAAGCTCCTGAGTAAAGGTTTCTACGGTGGAAATTTTTGACATATCCGGGTGGCTGTAGGTGTGGTTTCCGACGGTATGGCCTTCGGATACCATGCGTTGAATCAATTGAGGTTCACTTTCGATGAAGTTGCCGACGACAAAGAAGGTGGCCGGCGCGTTATGTTTTTTCAGAGCATCTAAAATCGCAGGCATATTTCCGTTTTCATAGCCGGCGTCAAAGGTCAGATAAAGCACCTTTTCGTCGGTCATTTCTGCATAATAGGCGTCATATTTTGCCAATTCTTCGGCCGAGGCATTGGCAACGGGCGGCTCGCCCTCCTGCTGAAAGCTGAGTCCCCAGTTGCCGTCAGCATTGGCGGCGACGGCTTCCGATTGAAAATAGTCCGTGGCTACAGCGCTGAAGTGGCCGAATAAATAGGCGGCCACAAAAAGCATACCGATTTTTACGGCGGTTATGTATCTGGATTTATGTTTCATGGAAAACCTCAAAAATTTTTTCCATAAATTGTATGTATATAAAATGAAAAATATTCTAAAAAAATGCCTGAAAAGGGCCCTCGAAAATTTGACAAATATCTTTAAGTGACTTATCATAGAACCTGTACAAAATGATTTCATCAAAGGGGGCACACATATATGGGATTAGTTATTACTATGAGCCGCAGATACGGCACGGGCGCAAGCACCATTGCGAAGGAGTTATCTGAGAGACTGGACCTTCCGGTCTATGATAAGGTGGATGTTGAGCAGGAAATTCGCAGGAATGCCTTTGAGACAGAAGCCGAAGCTATCCGCGAACTGGCTGAAAAGCCTTGCATTATTCTTGGACGGTGTGCATCAGAAATTTTAAAAGACCAGTCCAATGTTTTTAATATTTATGTGTGCGCAAAGAAGGAGGACCGAATTCACCGGGTGATGGAGCGGGACGGGCTTTCTTATGAGGAGGCGGTCAAACGTATCGATGAAACCGATGCGGAACGGGAAAAATATTATTATCAGCATACCGGAAGAACCTGGGGAGATGTGAGTGATTATCACATTATACTGGATACCTCGGAGTGGGGCATAGAAAATTGTGCGGATGTACTGATTCGCTATTTTGAACGGATGCAGTATATCTGAGAGATACATATAAAATCGCTTCGGATATTTTGTGAAGCATAGTGGAGGTAAAAGACGATGAAAATTGTAGTCGGCGAAGTTATGGAAAATGTGGTTATATGCGAAACGGATAATGCAACCCTCAGATTGCCAAGGGAACTTTTTCCAAGACGGGTTTTTCCGGGAGATGTGGCAGAATACGAGGATGGCCAGGTGACGATGTGGGACGAAGAGCAGCAGGTGGAAGAAGAACAGGTAGCAATGCTGTTTAAAATGCTTATGTAAGTAAAAGGGCTGACGCAGATGGAGCGCCAGCCTTTTTCGGTCTTAAAAAATATGTCAGGTGCTTTCTTTGTCGGGGGCGACGGACTGGGCGTGGAGCAGCGTCTGAATCATCTGGATTTGTTCCGGCGTAATATTCATATTTTTCATCTGATTCATCTGGTTCATCATATTGGAAAAGTCCGTGTTTTTTGTAAGCTCACTGTATTGATTGTAAAGCCGCACGGCGTTTAATATGTTTAGAAACTGGTCGATTTGTTCCGCCTCGGCGGGCGCGCAGTATTTACGGATATCTTTGAGAATTTCTTCAATACCGGGGCGGCGGCCGTCGGAAGCGACAGAACAGATGGAGATTTTTTCCTGATTAAAAAGATTTATGGTTTGCTTTAATTCCAACATCCGGGCAAGCATGGCCAACATTTTCCCGGAGGAAGGTTCCATATAAGTGACGGCGGCCTTAAGCATTTGAGATGTACCCTGAAAGGACTGGCGGTCCAATTCAGTTAAGGGAATATATGTTGTTTCATTAGACATGGTTTCACCTCATATTTCATATATTGTTGAACGTATCCGTAATATCCGGGGCGCCCCGAAGGCGCCCCATCTTTTGTTGTCAGATGCCGGTCTGTCGGCCGAAATCTTTTTTGGTGGAAATTAGCAGCAGTTGCCGCAGTTATTTCCGCATCCGTTTCCTGTGAAGCAGGAGAGAAGGATGATTAACAGGAGCCAGTCACAACTGGAACCATTGGAGAATCCGCTGAGTCCGTTGTTGCCGCAGCCGCAACCGCAGCCGCCGTTGCCGAAGCAGCTTAAAATAAGAATCAGCCAGATAAGAGAGCAGCTGTCGCCTCCGTTGAAAAATCCAGCGTTATTTCCACATCCACAACCACAATCATTGTTACCGCAACCGGTAGCAGCTAAATCACTCATTATTTGCCTCCATATATTTTTAATAATTACTTTTGATTTATACTATGTATTAAGACTTGTCTGGTTTCATATTTTAGGATAAAATTTATTCGGGTCAGAAATTTGCCTTATTATAAAGGAGGAATCTGCATGCAGATGGTTGACAGAGTTCATCATATATTAAGCGAAAAACTAAAGCCGGGAGACCGGGCGGTGGATGCCACGGTGGGGAATGGCTGGGATACCTTAAAGCTCTGTGAGCTGGTTGGAGAAAAGGGAAAGGTTTATGGATTTGACATACAAAAAGAAGCGATTCAAAAAACGAAAGAACGGCTGCGTCGGGCCGGGTGTGAAGACCGGGCCGAATTGTTTTGCTGTTCCCACAGTGAGGCAAATCTGCGGATTCATGAACATATTCAGGCATTTACCATGAATCTGGGCTATCTTCCGGGCGGCGATAAGCAGATTGTGACCCGGAGCGAATCGACGGTTGCTGCTCTAAAGGCGCTTACAGAGCTTTTAAGCTCCGGCGGTGTGGGCCTTGTTCTTGTCTATTACGGTCATCCGGGCGGTTCGGAGGAAAAAGCTGCGGTAGAAACCTTTATGGAAACACTGCCTTCCGATTGGGGTGAAATTTTGCGGACAGAAATTGTCAATAGAAAAAATTGTCCGCCAATTTTATACATTATGGAGAAAAAATAAAATTTTATTTTCTCGTCAGGCTTCGACAAATTTTGTAGTTTATTCGTGATATAATCGGGGCATATCTTTAAATGAGGAGAATGACTTATGAAAACAGATGAACACAAGATGACCCAATTGGGATATGCTTTGAGGGAATACCGGGTCAGACATAATATGACCCAGCAGGAACTGGCAGAAAAACTGGGCGTGAGTACAAACACGATTCATCTCTGGGAGACGAAAGTATGCAAGCCTTCGATGGGCTCACTGCTGTTGTTGTCCGATTTGCTGGAAATATCATTGCTTGATATCATTTCCAGGGCCAAAAAAGATTATTGAGTACATAAATAGGCATATGATTAGTATTCCAGTAAACTGAAAAGTATGGTATACTATGGACAGTTATTTTAACAGATGAAAAGGAGAAAAGAAATGGCAATATTAGTTACCGGCGGCGCCGGGTATATTGGAAGTCATACCTGTGTAGAGCTTCTGAATGCAGGGTATGAGGTAGTTGTTGTGGATAATTTATGTAATTCCTGTAAAGAAGCGCTGGACCGGGTTCAGGAGATTACCGGAAAAACATTGAAGTTTTATGAAGTGGATATTTTGGACAGAGAGGGTCTGACAAAGGTATTTGAGACGGAGACGATTGATTCCGTCATTCATTTTGCCGGTTTAAAAGCCGTTGGGGAATCGGTGGCTAAACCGCTGGAATATTACCATAATAATATTACGGGAACTTTGGTTTTGTGTGATGTGATGCGCAGTCATGGCGTGAAGAATATTGTATTTAGTTCCTCGGCGACGGTTTATGGCACACCGGCCTTTGTCCCGATTACGGAAGAGTGTCCGAAGGGAGTATGCACGAACCCTTATGGTTGGACAAAATCGATGCTGGAACAGATTTTAACGGACCTGCATACGGCCGATTCCGAGTGGAAGGTGGTACTTCTGCGTTACTTTAACCCAATCGGCGCCCATGAGAGCGGACGGATTGGTGAGAATCCAAAGGGTATTCCGAACAATCTGGTACCTTATATTACCCAGGTGGCTGTCGGCAAACTGGAATCTCTCGGAGTATTTGGCGATGATTATGACACACCGGACGGAACGGGTGTCAGAGACTATATTCATGTTGTCGATTTGGCCGTTGGTCATGTAAAAGCCATTGAGAAGATGGCAAAGATTTCCGAAGGCGTACTGATTTACAATCTTGGTACAGGTATTGGCTACAGTGTTCTCGATATTGTGAAAGGCTTCGAAAAAGCTGTCGGACGGCCGATTCCATACACCATAAAACCGAGACGTCCCGGCGATATTGCAACCTGTTATGCCGACCCATCCTTAGCGAAAAAGGAGCTTGGCTGGGAAGCTGTCCGGGATTTGGACAAGATGTGTGAAGATTCCTGGCGGTGGCAGAAGAATAATCCGGAAGGGTATGCCGAATAAAATTCAGAATGATAAAGCTCTCTCACGAAAACCTCGGAATGGTTTTTGGAGAGGGCTTTTTTGCTTTCTCATGCTTGACTATATTGTATGCTTATATTATATTAGCATGTATCGCTATCGATGAAACGGGGGTTATTACGGTGAATATTCAATTATCGGAACATTTTACTTATAAAAAATTACTGCATTTTACGTTGCCGTCGATAATTATGATGATTTTTACATCGGTTTATAGTGTGGTTGACGGATTTTTTGTTTCAAATTTTGTCGGGAAAACCCCATTCGCCGCAGTAAATTTTATCATGCCCTTTCTTATGATTCTCGGTTCCTTTGGATTTATGTTCGGTACCGGAGGAAGCGCCCTGATTTCTAAAACGATGGGAGAGGGAGATATGGAAAAGGCGAAACAGATGTTTTCGCTTTTTGTGTATGTCTCCATAGGGTGCGGTGTTGTTATCGCTGTATTGGGAATTATCTTTATACGTCCGGTGGCGTCAATTCTCGGCGCGGAGGGCCGTATGCTGGACAACTGTGTTCTCTATGGCCGCATTATTTTGGCGGCGATTCCGGCTTTTATGCTCCAATATGAGTTCCAAAGCTTTTTTGTCACAGCGGAGAAGCCCCATCTGGGTCTTGTTGTTACGGTTGCGGCGGGAGTGACGAATATGGTGTTGGATGCGCTTTTGGTGGCTGTTTTTTCTTTGGGACTTGTGGGGGCGGCCATGGCCACGGCGCTCAGTCAGTGTGTGGGCGGTCTGGTTCCCCTGATTTATTTTTTGTGCCCGAATTCCAGTATTTTACGGCTGACACGGACGAAATTTGACGGAAAAGCTCTGTTTAAGGCATGTACGAATGGCGCTTCTGAGCTGATGTCCAATATTTCAATGTCCGTTGTTGGTATGCTTTACAATATGCAGCTCATAAAATTTGCGAGTGAAAATGGTGTGGCCGCCTATGGCGTATTAATGTATGTCAATTTCATATTTCTTGCGGTATTTATCGGCTATTCTGTGGGGACGGCCCCGATTATCGGATATAATTACGGTTCGGGAAATCATAGCGAATTGAGAAATCTTCTGAAAAAAAGTCTGCGGATTATCGGGCTGTTTTCCGTATGGATGGTCATCGCGGCAGAGGTTTTGGCCCGGCCGCTTGCGATGATGTATGTGGGTTATGACCGGGAATTATTTGAATTGACGCTGAGGGGTTTTATTATTTATTCCTTCTCTTTCCTTTTTGCAGGAACGGCAATTTTTGGTTCGTCTTTTTTTACAGCCCTGAATAACGGTTTAATTTCCGCTTCGATTTCTTTTCTGAGAACCCTGGTATTTCAGGTGGCCGCCGTCCTTATTTTTCCAATCATCTGGGGGATTGACGGCATTTGGGCATCCATTGTGGCGGCCGAAGTGATGGCGGTTGGTGTGACGGCCATATTCCTGATAACGAAACGAAAAAAATATCACTATTGACAGGGGAGAGTTTCCGTACAAAAAGGTATAGAAACTCTCCTTTTTAGATTTACATATCCGGCGCCATGATGAAACGTTCAACATTCAGCAGACCGTATCCCTGCTGGTTGCGGGGAAGATGCAGGTCCGTGGCCGTGTTTTGCAGATAATATTTCACTTGTTCATTCGTCATTGACGGATATTTGCTCAAAAAAAGGGCAGCGGCACCGGAGACGATGGGAGTCGCCATGGAGGTGCCGCTACGGGCTGTATAACCGGAGGTTTTGCCGTAATAGGGTGGACAGCAGGAAATAATATCGGAACCCGGGGCGACAATATCCGGTTTGGGAATCATACGCCGGGTCGGTCCCCGGCCGGAATAGTTATGAATTCGGTTTCCTCCGAGGATGATGGTTTTATCATCGTCCGAGGAACCGACGGTGATTACTTTGCGGCTGATACCGGGGGAGGTGACCGACATACGCTTCGGACCGTTATTTCCGGCGGCAACAATGACGGTAATGCCGTTATCCCAGGCAGCATTGACGCTCTGGACAAGAATGGATTTTTCTTCATCGACTTCGGTATTTTCCGAGCCAACGGATATATTCAAAATACGGATATTATAAAGCTGACGGTTATCAATAACCCATCGGATAGCATCGAGGATGTGGGGAATGGAGCCGTTCCCGGAAGAGTCCAGAACCTTTCCGACAATCAGATGGGCCTCCGGCGCAATCCCGCGGTATCTGCCTTCCGAGTGTCGGCCATTGCCTGCGATAATGCCGCAGACATGGGTTCCGTGGCCGTTATCGTCATAGCAATCCGGCCGGTGATGAATAAAATCTTTGAAGGCAGCAATTCTATTTGAAGGGAGAATAAAGTCCTCATGGGGATAAATACCGGTATCCAGGACGGCGACACCTATGGATTTTCCCGTGTAGGGCAGGAGCCGCGGACTGTCAGCGTGAATAATTTTACGTGATAGATACATAGAATCGCCTGTTTTTTATATAATATATGTATTTTAGGGAAAAAATTGAATGTCTTTAAAAATATTCTTGCATAATTTATCAACTTATTATATGATTGGGATTATAATTCAAGTCAGGAGGAAGCACGTATGGACAAAATTAAAATGACGACACCATTGGTTGAGATGGATGGCGACGAAATGACCCGTATTCTCTGGAAGATGATTAAAGATGAATTACTGGAGCCATTTGTAGAATTAAATACTGAATATTATGATTTGGGATTGGAATACCGTAATGAGACGGACGACCAGGTGACAGTGGATTCCGCAGAGGCTACGAAGAAATATGGCGTTGCTGTAAAATGTGCGACGATTACTCCGAATGCTGCCCGTATGGACGAATATCATTTGAAAGAAATGTGGAAAAGTCCAAACGGTACGATTCGTGCGATTTTAGACGGAACCGTTTTCCGTGCGCCGATTATCGTAAAGGGCATTGAACCGAATGTAAAGACATGGACAAAACCGATTACACTGGCCAGACATGCCTATGGTGATGTATATAAAGGAACTGAGATGAAGGTTCCGGGAGCAGGCAAGGTAGAATTGGTCTACACAGCCGCCGATGGAACAGAAACCCGGGAACTGGTTCATGAGTTTGACGGACCGGGTATTGTACAGGGCGTACATAATGTGGAAAAATCCATTCGCAGCTTTGCGCATAGCTGCTTTAAATACGCACTGGATACAAAACAGGATTTATGGTTTGCAACAAAGGATACGATTTCTAAAAAATACGACCATACATTCAAAGATATTTTCCAGGAAATTTATGACGCGGATTATGCGAAAGCCTTTGAAGCGGCCGGCCTTGAATATTTCTATACATTGATTGATGATGCGGTAGCCCGTGTTATGAAATCCGAAGGCGGTTATATCTGGGCATGTAAAAATTATGACGGCGACGTTATGAGCGATATGGTATCCTCCGCTTTTGGCTCTCTGGCGATGATGACCTCCGTGCTTGTATCTCCGGAAGGTTATTATGAATACGAAGCCGCCCACGGCACAGTACAGAGACATTATTACAAGTATCTGGCCGGTGAAGAAACATCGACAAACTCGGTGGCCACAATCTTCGCATGGACCGGAGCGCTCCGCAAACGGGGCGAGCTGGACGGCAATCAGGCTTTGATGGATTTTGCGGATAAACTGGAAAAGGCAACGGTTCAGACCATTGAATCCGGCAAAATGACCAAGGACCTGGTGCTTCTGACAACACTTGAAAATGTCACAGAATTGTCCAGTGAAGGCTTCATTAAAGCCATTCGCGAAAATCTTGAGGCAATGATGTAAATTAAATATTCGGAGATGGAATGTCCCCCTTTGTGAATATCGATGGCGATATGAGCGAAGGGGGATTTTTTGTATTGACATGAAGTGTATAATTGTATACAATTATACATAAGTATTCATAAATTAAAAAGATAAAGCGATTAAGTGAGACTGGAACAGGAGTGTGAATTATGGATAATCGTAATGTGGTCATGAATCCTCATGACAATTTGCTGACTTTGGAAGAGCATTTTTATGCACTTCAGGATGTGAAGGAGCCGAATGTTTTCCGAAATCTTTTCCCATATGAAGAAGTACCGAAGATTGTATTTAATCATAGAGTTGTACCGCCGAACATGCCGGAGGAAATCTGGATTACAGACACGACTTTCCGTGACGGACAGCAGTCCCGTGCGCCTTATTCTACGGAACAGATTGTGACTTTGTTTGATTATATGCATCGTTTGAGCGGACCAAAGGGAATTATCCGTCAGAGTGAATTTTTCCTTTACAGTGAAAAAGACCGGAATGCGGTTTATAAATGTATGGAACGCGGTTATGAGTTTCCTGAGATAACCTCCTGGATTCGGGCGAATAAAAAGGATTTTGAGCTTGTCCGTGAGATGGGGATTAAAGAAACGGGGATTCTGGTCAGTTGTTCGGATTATCATATTTTTTATAAAATGAAGATGACCCGCAAGCAGGCCATGGAACATTATTTGAGTGTTGTGCGGGAGTGTCTGGAAACCGGCGTGCGTCCGAGATGTCACCTGGAAGATATTACCCGTTCTGACATTTATGGCTTCGTTATTCCGTTCTGTCTGGAGCTTCAGAGACTGGGTGAGAGCTACGGTATACCGATTAAGATTCGGGCCTGCGATACGATGGGCTATGGGGTAAACTTTACCGGCGCAGCCATTCCGCGGTCCGTTCCGGGAATTATTTACGGTTTAAATGTTCATGCCGGCGTACCTTCCAATATGATAGAGTGGCATGGACATAACGATTTTTATAAAGCGGTTGTCAATTCTTCCACAGCCTGGTTATATGGCGCCAGTGCAGTCAATTGCTCGCTTTTTGGTATCGGGGAACGTACCGGCAATACGCCGTTGGAGGCGATGGTTTTCGAGTATGCACAGCTTCGGGGAACTTTGGACGGTATGGACACCACCGTAATCACAGAGATGGCCGAATATTATGAAAAAGAGATTGGCTATAAGCTGCCGTCCAGAACACCGTTTGTCGGAAAGAATTTTAATGTTACCCGTGCGGGTATCCATGCGGACGGATTGCTTAAAAATGAAGAGATTTATAATATTTTTGATACGGAAAAATTCCTGAACCGTCCGGTTATGGTGGCTGTTTCAAATACCTCCGGGTTGGCGGGAATCGCCCACTGGATTAATACATATTTCCGATTAAAAGGGGATAAGTGTGTCACGAAATCGGACCCGTTGATTGGCTATGTCAAAAAGTGGGTGGATAAGGAATATGAGAGCGGTCGTGTGACATCTCTGACAGACGAGGAACTTTTAAAAGTGATTGATGAAGGCTGCAGGGCCTGCAATTGTAAGATAGGGGCTTAGGAGGCCGCATTATGTTAAAAAATGAATATTCGCTGACAGAAAAAGTTTATCAAAATCTCCGTTCCGATATTCTTTCGGGAACGTTCAGGGACAGGGAAGAACTGAAAGAAACCGCGTTGGCGAAAACCTATGGTGTCAGTCGGACGCCGGTACGGGAGGCTATTCGGCAGCTGGCTTTGGAAGGCCTTGTGGACACGATACCAAACCGGGGCGCTTATGTGCATAATATTCATGAAAAAGACGTCAAAGACGTATATGCTATCCGTTCCCTTCTGGAAGGGCTGGCCGCCCGGTGGGCAGTGGAAAATATTACGGATGAGCAGATTGAAGCGATGGAAGAGGTGCTTTATATGTCTGAATATTACCGCAGAAAGGAACTCTGGGAACAGGTTTATGTATGCGATAATAAGTTTCATGATTTGATGTATGCCGCTTCGGGAAGCCATCTTCTGGAACATATGCTTCGAACCTTTCATGAATATGTTCAGCAGGTTCGAAAATCAGCGCTCCAAAATGAAAAACGTGCCAAAAGTTCCTTTGAGGAACATGCGGCCATATTGGAAGCAATAAAAAAGCGGCAGGCTGACGAGGCCGCCGCTTTGGCGAAGCAACATATTGAAAATGCCGTGGAAAGCTGGAAATCCAATGATGCCATCCACGCTGTCGAATAAAAATGCCGGTATTATTTAAAGTCAATTAATGTTTCCCATTCCTCCATGAGTTTCAGAAGCTCTTCATCCAGTGATTCATGTTCTTCATTAATTTCCATCAGACGTTTGACGTCCGTAGCCACATCATCCCGGGTGAGAAGTTCATCCAGTTCACGGATATGTTCTTCGATTTCAGAGATACGGTTTTCAATCCGCTTTATTTGATTTTGACGCTTGCGTTCCCGGGCCTGTTCTTCCTTTTGACGCAGGTAATCATCTTTTCCGGCCGGTTTTGCCGAAGAAGCGTTGATACCGGTATCCTCCGGCCGTAAATCCGGGGACGTCGGCGCTTTAAAACCACCGGAAGAATCCACGGAAGGATGCTCCTTCTTTTCAAGATAGTGGTCGTAATTGCCGGAATAGCTGTTGAGACCGCCGCCCGTCAAATCGAGAATCCGTGTGGCCGTCTGATTGATAAAATAGCGGTCATGGGAGACATAGAGAACCGTCCCCGTATAGTTTTGCAAAGCCTCTTCAAGAATCTCCCGGGACTGGATGTCCAGATGGTTGGTCGGCTCGTCCAGAATGAGGAAATTGGCATGGGAGAGCATCAGTTTTGCCATGGAAACACGGCCGCGCTCACCGCCGCTCAGAGTTTTGATTGGCTTAAAAACATCATCGCCGGTAAAAAGAAAGGCGGCGAGAACGTTTCGGATTCTTGTATTGTTTAAGGTCGGATAATCGTCGGATATTTCTTCAAAAATCGTTTTTTCATCATGGAGGACCTGATGTTCCTGGTCATAGTAACCGATATGTACTTTGGAACCGAGGCGCAGTTCACAGGTGTCGGCCGGCAAAAGCCCGTTAATAATTTTTAACAGGGTTGTTTTTCCGGCGCCGTTGTCACCGATGAGAGCGACGCGTTCACCCCGCCGGATATCCATGGAAATGTCCTGGAATAAAAGATTTCCGTCGAAACTTTTGGATAAATGTTTAATAAACAGGACGTCGTTGCCGCTGGTGGTGTCCGGCTTCAGCAAAATACGCATGCCCGCTTCTTCTTCAAAGGGCTTGTCGATGATTTCCATTTTGTCCAGCATTTTTTCGCGGCTTTCGGCCCGTTTGATAGATTTTTCCCGATTAAAAGAGCGGAGCTTCTGGATGACCGCTTCCTGATGGGCAATCTCGGCTTGCTGGTTTAACCAGGCTTTTCGCTGAATATCCCGAAGCTGGGCCTTTTTTGCGGCATAATCCGTGTAATTACCCTTAAAAACGTGACCTTCGTGATGGTCGATTTCGATAATTTTTGTCACAACTTTGTCAAGAAAATAACGGTCGTGGGCGACGATGATAACGGAACCCTTATAATTCATAAGGAAGGTTTCCAACCAGGCGGTGGAGTTCATATCCAGATGGTTGGTCGGCTCGTCGAGCAGAAGAATATCCGGTTTGGCCAGCAGCAGACGTCCGAGAGCTACCCGGGTTTTCTGGCCGCCGGACAGAAGATGCACTTCTTTATCAAATTCACTTTCTTCAAATCCGAGGCCCTTTAAAACGCCGACGACCTCGCTTCGATAGGCGTAACCGTTTTGGTCCTCAAAGGACTGGCGCAGACGGGCATAGGTTTTAAGAAGGCTGTCCAGCGTTTCGCCCGCCGCATCCTTCATCAATAACTCGACTTCCGCCATTCGCTGTTCGATGGCAATGACTTCTTTTTTTACATCCAGAAGTTCTTCGTAGATTGTCCGGTGGGAATCCCTCGAGTGGTGCTGGGCCAGATAGCCGATGGTTTTTCCTTTGGCCAGAGTGACGCTGCCGTCATCGGGAGCAATTTCCTCCATAATGATTTTGAGAAGGGTAGACTTCCCGGCGCCGTTAATACCGACAATGGCGGCTTTTTCGTGAGCTTCAATATGAAAAGATATATCGTTTAGTATCACGTCAGTTCCAAAGGCTTTGGAAATGTGGTGACATGCAAGTATCATATGCGTTTACATTCCTTTCTGGGCATGATTGTCGAAATCTATTTTAGCACAGGAGAAAAATTGTGTAAACAGGAGAAAAATTAATAAAGAAAGTTTGACAATTTAAAAGCGTTTCGATATAATAAGTTAAAAGTATATTATGATTATTATTTAACAAATTAGTCATAAAGATATGGGATAGGGTGTTGAATTATGAAACAAAGGGAAATTTCGGCTGCGGTTATTCGCCGTCTGCCACGATATTATCGATACTTGGGAGAATTATTGCAGAACGATGTCGTGCGTATTTCCTCCAAGGAGCTGAGCAACCGTATGCGGGTGACAGCTTCTCAGATACGGCAGGATTTAAACAATTTCGGAGGCTTCGGACAACAGGGCTACGGTTATAATGTCGAATACCTTCATAACGAAATTGGCAAGATTCTTGGGCTGGACGTTCAGCACAACATGATTATTATTGGTGCAGGTAATCTGGGACAGGCTCTGGCAAATTATAATTTTGAAAAAGTGGGATTTCATCTGATTGGGATTTTTGATACGAATCCCCGTCTTAAAGGCGTTTCTGTACGCGGAATCGAAATTTATATGATGGATATGCTGGATGATTTTGTCGCGAAAAATAAAGTCGATGTCGTCACGTTGACTGTACCGAAGCGACAGGCTGTTGAAATCGGCCATCATCTGGAAAAAATTGGAATTAAAGCCATCTGGAATTTCGCTCCGACAGATTTAAATGTGTCTGAGGATGTCTGCGTTAAAAATGTTCATTTGAATGAAAGCCTGATGACGCTTTCCTATGAATACAGAGCGATGTATAATCAGGACGAAGAAGACAGCCGGGATTGAAGTTTTAAAAAATGATTATAGGAATCGGAACAGATTTAATAGAAATTGAACGCATTAAAAAAGCCTGCGTCAAGGAGGCTTTTTTGTTGCGTTCTTTTACTTTAGAAGAACGGGCATGCATTGACGGGCGTCCCGAGCGGGCGGCGGGAAATTTTGCGGTCAAGGAAGCGGTTTCAAAGGCTATGGGAACCGGATTCCGGGGAATTGGTTTAAATGAGATTGAAGTGCTTCGGGATGATTTTGGAAAACCTTATATAAATCTTTACGGACGGGCCGGAGAAAGAGCGATGGCTATGGGTATCCGGCGATGGCATGTGTCCATCAGCAATACGAAAACCCTGGCGGTGGCCTACGTAATCGGTGAAGGAGTGGTAGAATGAAAACGGTAGTAACAGGCAGTGAAATGAAAGCGATTGACACATATACGATACAGACGCTGGAGATTCCTTCATTGGTTCTCATGGAACGGGCGGCATTTTCCATGGTCTGCCGTATGAAAGAAGAAATTACCAGGTCGGACCGGATTCTCTGCGTCTGCGGTGCGGGAAATAACGGAGGGGATGCGGTGGCCGTGGCCCGGATTCTTTTTGGACAGGGTTATGCCGCGTCTGTCTACATGGCGGGAAATCCGGAAAAATGGACGGAAGAAACAAAAAAACAGATTCAGATAGCAAGAAATGTGGGGGTACCTGAATATAATGAATTAGACCTTACCCATGTCCGGGTCGTTGTGGACGGACTTTTTGGTATTGGATTGTCGAAGGCTGTCAGGGAACCCTATCCTACGATGATAGAGAAAATAAACAATTGGCATGAGAGCGGTAACGGCCGGAAAATATGGTCTGTGGACGTGCCCTCCGGGCTTTCTTCGGATACGGGACAGGTCCTTGGCTGTGCGGTGCGGGCCGATGCCACAGTGACTTTCGGTTATATGAAACGGGGGATGATTCTCTATCCGGGCCGGGATATTGCCGGAAAATGCTTTGTAGAGGATATCGGTTTCCCTGAAAAATCCCTGGAAATGAATCCGGCCGCAGGTTTTACCTGTGATGTACAGGATTTTAAACAACTGCCGGAGCGAAAAAATGATTCGAATAAAGGAACTTATGGTAAAATATTAATTGTTGCAGGCAGTAAAAATATGAGCGGCGCCGCTTATTTTGCCGGACGTGCCGCTTATACGGCCGGCGCCGGTCTGGTCCGTATTCTGACGCCGGAAGCAAACCGTATGATTCTCCAGAGCCAGCTTCCCCAGGCCATGATATCTGTCTGGGAGGAAATGGACGACGCTTCGCTGGAGGAAGTATTGAATTGGGCGGACGCGCTGGTTGTCGGCCCGGGGATTGGTACAACCTGTGAGACGGCCGAAAATATTGAAAAGATTTTTCGTAAGGCCCATTGCCCGGTGGTTTTGGATGCGGATGGCCTGAATCTTTTGGCACAACATGAATCCTGGTATGCGCTGCTTGAAGGACATACGATAGTGACGCCCCACATGGGAGAGATGGCCCGGCTGACCGGCGAGTCGATTGCCTTGCTGAAATCTGAGCGGGCGAAAGCGGCCATGGATTATTCCCAAAAGCGGCGGTTAGTCTGCGTTTTAAAGGACAGCTCGACGGTAGTATCGGATGGCGGACAGGTCTATTTTAACAGCACCGGAAATCATGGAATGGCCACAGGCGGTTCAGGAGATATTCTGGCCGGCATTATCGGCGCTCTTTTGGGGGCCGGGCGGTTTGGAACCGGAGACGGTTCGGAAAGCGAATATGAAAAGCTTTTCAGGGCGGCCTATATGGGCGTGTATCTTCACGGTTGTGCCGGAGATGCGGCGGCGGCGCGTTTCAGTGCGAGGGGGATGACCAGCGTGGAGATTATTGAAGGCCTTTTGGAAGTGTTTAAGGGGCTTGAGTTGAGGAACCGAGGTTGAGATTGAATTGAACAAGAGTGAAACAGGCAGTATCTATCGGATTTATGCACAGATAGATTTGGATGCTTTAAAATATAATGTCGATGGAATTAAACGGTGCAAAGCCGACGGCGCCATGCTGATGGGCGTTATCAAAGCGGACGCCTATGGTCATGGGGCGAAGGTTTTTGCCCATGAGTTGGAAGAAATGGGATTTGACTGGTTTGCCGTGGCTACGGTGGACGAGGGCATTGAATTGCGCCGGGATGGTATTCAGAAACCGATACTGGTACTGGGTTATAGCTGCGAAGCCCAGTATCCGGACATGGTCCGGTGGCATATTACGCCGACAATCTACAGTTATGATATGGCGAAGGCGTTTGACAGGGCCGCCGGGGCCGTCGGAAAAACTGCCGATATACATATAAAGATTGATACGGGAATGAGCCGTATCGGCTTTCTTCCGGGAAAAGAAAGCCTGGATGAAATCAAGAAAATTTGTGGTTTAAAGAATCTTCGGATTCAGGGAATGTTTACACATTTTGCCTGTGCGGATATGCGGGATAAGACCCATGTAAACGGTCAGATTGATAAATTTCATGAAATGATTAAGGCTGTCAGGGAATGTGAAATTCCGGTGGAGATTTTCCATTGTTCCAACAGCGCTTCCATTATGGAACTGCAGACGGAACATATGAACATGGTCCGGGCGGGAATTATCCTCTACGGGCTTTACCCTTCCCATGAGACGGCGGAGGAACGGCTGCCGTTGAAACCGGTCATGTCGCTGTACAGCCATGTGGTGCATGTGAAGGAAGTGGAAGCGGGCGTTACGGTCGGTTACGGAGCCACCTATGTGACGAAGGGGCCGACGAAAATTGCAACGATTCCGGTAGGGTATGCGGACGGTTATCCAAGAATACTTTCCAACCGGGCTTCGGTGTTGATTCACGGGCAGAGAGCGCCAATTATCGGAAGGGTATGTATGGACCAGTTTATGGTGGATGTGACGCATATACCGGAAGTCTTTGAGGGGGACGTGGTAACCCTGATTGGACGGGATGGTCAGGAAATGCTTTCTGTTGAAGAGATTTCCGAAATGGCCGGTTCTTTTAATTATGAATTTGTCTGCAATGTATCCCGGCGGGTACCCCGGGTCTATATAAAGAATGGGAAACCGGTGGGCATTGTCAATTATTTGCGCTGACGGTTGGATTTGACAGGAACCTTAAACCCCTGATGAATATACTTAAGATAAATGGGAATAATTCATCTTAGAGATTTATCAGGAGTGTGAAATGTGTGGTTATTAAACGCGGAGATATATTTTATGCCGATTTAAGACCGGTCGTCGGTTCGGAACAGGGCGGGGTAAGGCCTGTTTTGATTATTCAGAATGATACCGGAAATAAGCACAGTCCGACAGTCATCTGTGCGGCAATTACCTCACGAATGAATAAAGCAAAACTTCCGACCCATGTGGAACTGGATGCGTCCAGATATCAGCTTGTGAAGGATTCGGTTATCCTTTTGGAGCAGGTACGGACCATTGATAAGAAGCGTCTGAAAGAAAAAGTGTGCCATCTGGATGTGGAAATATTGAAAAAGGTAGACAAAGCCTTGAGTATTAGTTTAGAATTATAAGATGAATACACATGAAGGAGAAGATATAAGTATGGACGAAGGTAATCCCTGGAGAAAAACTTTTGGGAAATGGTTCAGAAGTGATTCTGACGATGAAAAACAGGAAGAAAAGATGGAAGAAGAGATTATACAGATGGTCAGCGAGGGTCATGAGCAGGGGGCAATTGACGCTCAGGAGGCCAAGATGATTAGTAATATCATGGAATTTGATGATAAGGTCGCTTCTGAAGTGATGACCCACCGGAAGAATATTGCCGCCTTTGAGGTAGAAATGCCGTTGCGGGAGATTGCCATACGGATGGCGGATGACCAGTATTCCAGATATCCGGTGTATGAAAAGGACGTCGATAACATTGTAGGTATTTTACATATCAAAGATGTTTTAAAATCTTTGCTGGCCTGTCCGGAGGGAAAGCCTGTCCGGGAGGTTATGCGCCGGCCCTATTATGTTCCGGAGACACAGAATATCAGCCGTCTCTTTCGGGAAATGAAAAATAAATCCGTGCATCTGGCCATTGTCATTGATGAGTATGGTCAGACGGCCGGGGTCATTTCAATGGAAGATATTCTGGAAGAGATTGTGGGCAATATTCTGGATGAGTACGACGTGGATGAACAGTTTATCCAGGAACTGGGAGATGATACATATTTAATGAAGGGTCTGACGGAGCTTTCAGAGGTGGAAGAGCTTCTGAAAATTGAATTTGATGATGATTTCGATACGCTGAACGGGTTTCTTATATCACGGCTGGAGCATATTCCTTCGGAGGATGAAAAGGCCAGCGTATCCTACAGAGGATATTATTTTCAGGTCATCGGTGTGGCCGATAATACAATACAGATGGTAAAAGTATCGCCGGTTCAAAACAAGACCTTGCAAGAATCCTGAATGAATGATAGAATATTAAAGTTAGAAACGAATTATAGAAAAAGATAAGGAGTGTTATTATGTCAGGACATTCAAAGTTCGCCAACATAAAACATAAAAAAGAGAAGAACGATGCCGCAAAGGGTAAGATTTTTACGATTATTGGCCGTGAAATTGCCGTAGCCGTTAAAGAAGGCGGGGCAGACCCGGCAAATAACAGCCGTCTGCGCGATGTCATTGCCAAAGCAAAGGCCAACAACATGCCGAATGACACCATCGAAAGAGGTATTAAACGTGCTGCCGGAGATGATGGTTCTGTAAACTATGAGAATGTTACATACGAAGGATATGGCCCGGGCGGTATTGCGATTATTGTTGAAACATTGACGGATAACCGGAATCGTACAGCTTCCAATGTCCGCAACGCATTTACAAAGGGCGGCGGTTCTGTTGGTACGATGGGCTGCGTTTCCTTTATGTTTGATAAAAAAGGTTTGATTATTGTCGATAAAGAAGAATGTGACATGGATGCGGACGACCTGATGATGCTTGCACTGGATGCCGGCGCAGAGGATTTTGCCGACGAAGAGGACAGCTTTGAGATTACGACCGCACCGGAGGATTTCAGCGCTGTGCGTGAAAATCTTGAAAAGGAAGGAATTTCGATGGCTTCCGCCGAAGTGACGATGATTCCGCAGACATGGGGAACATTATCAAGTGACGAGGATATTAAGAAGATGAATCGTATCCTGGATTTGCTGGATGACGACGATGATGTACAGAACGTCTACCACAACTGGGATGAATAATTTGTAAGGACAGGGCAAAAGGGCATTTGAAAATTTCAAGTGTCCTTTTATGTTATATGGACTGTCATTTTGTGGCAGGAGGATAAGGAGGACAGACATGAAGACATTAGGCTTTATAGGAATGGGAAATATGGGACAGGCCATGTTAAAGGGCTGCTTAAATGTATTTTCGCCGGAAGAATTGGTATTTACCGCACTTTTGGAAAAGGAATGCCAGGCGGTCAGCGAAAAAACCGGCGTGGATTATGTGATGGATGCCGTCGCCTGTGCGTCCGGCGTAAAATATCTGGTACTGGCTATTAAGCCGCAGGTTTATCCGGAAATATTAAAAAAATTATCCGGGAAAATCCGTGAAGAACAAATTGTGATTTCAATTGCGCCAAGCTACTCTATTGCCCAGGTCAAGGAAGGACTGGGAGATAAGGTTCGGGTTGTGCGGGCTATGCCGAATACACCGGCGATGGTTGGGGAAGGTATGAGCGGCGTCTGCTTTTCCGGGGATGTCTACAGTGATGAAGAACGGCAGATGATTCAGACCTTCTTTTCGTCCTTTGGAAAGATGGAGGTAGTTCCTGAAAATCTGATAAATGCGGTGACGGTAGCCAGCGGCAGCTCACCGGCCTTTGTCTACATGTTTATTGAGGCTCTGGCGGACAGCGCGGTAAAGTATGGTATGCCGAGAGACAAGGCCTATACTTTTGCGGCCCAGTCCGTGCTTGGCTCTGCGAAAATGGTACTTGAAACGGGAGAGCATCCCGGAAAGTTAAAGGATAATGTCTGCTCTCCGGGAGGAACGACAATAGAGGGCGTTGCGGTGCTGGAGGCCAGGGGCATGCGAAGCGCCGTCATTGAGGCGGCTTCCGCGGTATTTGATAAATGTAACCGGATGTAAAAAGATGAAAGCAGATTAGGAAAATGGGGAAAGGCGGCAAAATATATGGAAGAATGTAAACGGATTCGGAGAGAATTGATGCACCGCGGCGTTATCGTGGATTTTTATAAGGACACGATGCGGATGCCAAATGGCCATGAGGTAGATTGGGATTTGATTTCGCATAAAGGGGCGGCGGCCGTTGTCGCCGTAAAGAAGGACGGACGTTTGTTTATGGTCCGGCAGTATCGGAATCCATTGGAACGGATGACGCTGGAGCTTCCGGCCGGAGCTTTAAATTTCAGGGAAGAACCGCCGGAAGTCTGTGCCCGCCGGGAATTGGAAGAGGAAACCGGCTATATGGCCGGAAAGATGGAGCATCTGGTGGACATTTTTACAACAGTCGCTTTTTGTGACGAGAAAATTTCCATTTATGTGGCCTCCGATTTGAAACCAACGAGGCAGCATTTGGATGAGGATGAGTTTTTGGATGTATTCACTTATCCGGTGGAAGAACTGATACAGATGATTTATGACGGAAAGATTCAGGACAGTAAAACAATTTGCGGCCTGATGACATACTATCAAAAATATTGCAAATAGGCATTATATATCCTCCGGCTTGTTCATATAATGATTTATAGAATAGGTCGGGGGATGATTTTATTTATAGGGACAAATATAAAACAAGGGTGTGGCTCCTTTTGATTTTATTCGGCGTTGTCATGGGGACTTTGCTTTTAAATGTCACGATGGGATTTTGGGGGACGGCGCTGACGGAACAGGTGGAACAATACCATCGGCTGATTCAAAATCAACTGGAACCGTCGCTGGGATTATTTATCCGGCTGTGCTTTTACCGGATTGGTATTGTGATTGTTCTGATGGCCTGCATCCGTCTGACAGGAAATTATTATATTTTATATCCCGTGGTTTTTCTTATGAGCCTGTCTTTCGGATATACATTGTCACTGCTCAGTTTTCGTTACGGCTTCCGGGGAATTTTATGTATGCTGGCCTACTTATGTCCGCAATATTTTATCTATATTCCACTGTTTACAACGGTTCTGAGAGAAGTGTCATCCCAAATGGACAGGGCATTTCCGGGGAGTTTTAGACGCTCAGTGGTAATTTTTGCGATAATTACCGTCGGTTGTGGTGCCGAGAGCTATATAAATCCCTGGATTCTCAAATTTATTTTAAAAAATTTTTTGTGAAGGAAATCAATATATTGGGCAGATACTATGTAAACAAACCGTATCTTGTATTTTGTTACAAAAATGAGAATTTACGTAATATTTTCGTAAAAAATGTATTTGATTTTCTGAACAATTGTGATTATAATTAGAATAGTTATTACACAAATGAGGGTGGCGAAATGCACGAAATGATTGAGCAATTTGTGACTTACTTAACGGATGTAAAGAAGTCCTCTGCGAATACGGTAGTCTCTTATCGAAGAGATTTGGTAAAATTTAATAAATTTATGGAGTCTCAGGGCGTTACGGATGTTTTGAAGATTAATCCGACGAATATGAATTCTTATATGATTCATATGGAGAAGGAACAGTTTGCACCGTCAACAATTTCGCGTAACATTGCCACATTAAAGGCCTTTTTTGGATATCTTCAGAGGGAGGGTTACATTTCTGAGGACCCGACCAGGCAGCTTAAGGCGCCGAAGATTGAAAAGAAAATGCCGGAAATTCTGACCATGCGGGAAGTGGACCTGCTTTTGGAACAGCCGTCGATGAAGACCAATAAGGGAATTCGCGACCGGGCCATGCTGGAACTGCTCTATGCGACAGGGATTCGGGTCAGCGAATTGATTTCGTTGAAATTATCCGATGTGAACCTTGGCGCATCCTATATTCACTGTCAGGATGTGAACCGGGAGCGCATTATTCCTTTTGGAAATATGGCCAAAAATGTTTTGAAGGTATATATACGTGAAGCGCGTCCGGCGATGATTGAAAATATTGACGAGGATATCCTCTTTACAAATTGCAACGGTACGCCGATGAGCCGTCAGGGTTTTTGGAAGCTATTAAAGAAATATGCTAAAAATGCGGGAATACAGACGGATATTACGCCGCATACGCTGCGCCATTCATTTGCGGCCCATCTGGTAGCCAACGGCGCGGATTTGCGTTCCGTTCAGGAGATGCTTGGACATTCGGACATATCCACAACCCAGATTTATGCCCGCATGAACAGCCGTCGAATCAAAGAAGTTTATTCGAAAAATCATCCGAGGGCATGAAACGTATTGAGAGCTTTCGGAAAAATGGGTCCGATAATATACAAAAGATAAAAAGGCGAAATCAGTCGGGGCAAATGCCCGGTTGATTTCGCCTGAATTATTTATATCAGCATCTTTCGGCAATTTCATATAAGAGATTTTCAGAATCTTCCCATCCAAGACAAGGGTCGGTGATGGATTTGCCATAAATATGCGGCTGACAGCCAATTTTCTGATTGCCTTCGACAAGGTAGCTTTCAATCATGACACCTTTCACAAGACTGCGGATATCGTCGGAGAGGGAACGGCTGTGAAGCACCTCTTTGACAATACGAATCTGCTCTTTAAATTTTTTGTCCGAGTTGGAGTGGTTGGCATCCACGATAGTTGCCGGGAATTTCAGATTTCTTTCGCCGTACATATCGTAAAGCTTCATTAAGTCCTCATAGTGGTAATTCGGACGGGAACGGCCGTATTTGTTTGTTGAACCGCGAAGAATCGTATGGGCATAAGGATTACCCGCCGTATTTACATCCCATCCGCGGTAAATAAAGTTGTGAGCGCCCTGAGCGGCGACAACCGAGTTCAGCATGACGGAAAAATCACCGCTGGTTGGATTTTTCATTCCGGCCGGAACGTCAAAACCGCTGGTAACAAGGCGGTGCTGCTGGTCTTCTACGGAGCGGGCGCCGATAGCCACATAGGAAAGAATGTCGGCAAGATACCAGTAATTTTCCGGATAGAGCATTTCGTCGGCGATTGGCAGACCGTAGGTCTCCAGTGCGTGCATATGCATCTTACGGATGGCGATAATGCCGTGAAGCAGGTCCGGGGCCTTTTCCGGGTCCGGTTGGTGGAGCATGCCTTTATAGCCTTCGCCGGTGGTACGCGGCTTGTTTGTGTAGATTCTTGGAATGATGATAACCTTATCTTTGATTTTTTCCTGAACCTTTACAAGGCGTTCAATATATTCGCAGACAGATTCTTCATTGTCTGCAGAGCATGGCCCGATAATAGCCAGAAATTTATCAGATTTTCCGGTGATTACATCGATAATCTGTTCATCCAGTGCTTTCTTTTTTGCTGCCAGAGAAGGGCTAACCGGATAAAGCTCTTTGATTTCTTTAGGAACTGGCAGTTTCTTTTTGAATTCAAAACTCATATTTCTTCTCCTTATTACAATAAGAACGTTTCTAATATTTTTATTATAATACAATGCTTTTTGAATGTCAAAATAAAAGCTTGCATTATAAAAGGAAAATAGGTACAATGAAATGAGCTTATAGAATTAAGGAAATGAATGGTATGGAGTATATGATTGAAGCGGGAGCGATTCTGCTGGCATCGGCTCTGGCGATGATGCTGCATGAATTGCCGAAATCGATGGTCTATGTGCTGACAGGACGACATTGTCAGCCTGCAGACCGGTATCGGATTTTTAAATTATATCAATATATTGATTCGGTGGGATGGATTTTATTTTTGATATGTCATGCCGGCTGCAGCCGGCCCTATCCTTATCGTTTGAAGGAAAAGGATACGAATGTGGCCATAGGTCTGACCGGCTTTCTGACTTTAGGCGTATTGCTTATGGCCGGTTACGCTTCCTATCATCTTGTCCTTCCCCGTCTGCCAATGACTCTGGGCATTGACATGGACGGACAATGGATGGTATTTCTTGTCCAACTGAACTGGTATTTCATTCATGCGGTGATGGTTCTGGGAATTGTCAATCTGTTTCCGATGATTACTTCGGACATATTTCTTATTATTATCGCTCTTTCACCGTCAAAAATGATTCCTTTGATGAAAAATGACGCGCTGATTAAAGGGCTTCTTATTATCTGTATTATATTTAATGTGATTTCATCGCTGGCTGTTCAGGGAATGAGCCGTCTGGATGCCCTTTTGGGCTTTGCGTAGGAGGTATTATGGCGCTTGCGGTAAAACTTCAGGTGTTTGAAGGGCCTTTGGATTTGCTCCTGCACCTGATTGATATGAATAAAATTGATATATACGATATTCCGATTTCTCTGATTACCGACCAGTATTTGGAATACATCCGCCAGATGCAGGCGCAGGACATGGAAATAATGAGCGAGTTTCTCGTCATGGCGGCAACGCTTTTGCGGATTAAATCCAAAATGCTGCTTCCGACGGAGCCAAAGACGGAAGATGCGGCAGAGGACCCGAGAGAAGAGTTGGTGGAACGTCTGTTGGAGCATAAGATGTTTAAATATATGGCGATGGAGCTGAAGGAACGTCAATTCGATGCGGGAAAAGCCATTTATAAAGGCCGTACCCTTCCGGCCGACATGGTTTATGAAGAGCCGTCTGTGGATTTGGAGGCGCTTGTGGGAGATATGGATTTTCAAAAGCTCCATAAAATTTTTCAGGATGTGTTAAAGCGGCAGGAGGATAAGACCGACCCGATTCGCAGCCGCTATGGACGGATTGAACAGGAGGAAGTCAGTCTGACGGACCGGATTGAATACCTTTTGGATTATGGCGCAAAATGCCGGAGATTCAGTTTTCGGGAGCTTTTAACCAAAGGTCAGAGCAGAAATTATGTGATTGTTTCTTTTCTCGCCGTTCTGGAACTGATGAAGGGCGGCGTTATCCGGATTTCCCAGGATGAGATTTTCGGCGATATTGAGATTGAAATGACCGGCCAGGGAGCTGTGCCGGAGGAAATAAGTTTTGAAGGAGCGTAATTTATGGAAATAAAAGCTATGGAGGCTGTGGTGGAGGCCTTGCTTTTTGCCATGGGAGAGGCGATTCCGGCGGCGGATATTGCCCAGGTATTGGAGATTGACACGGAAGAGGCCCGCAAACTCATTCGAAATATGATGACGCGTTATGACGCGGAAGAGCGGGGGATACAGATTATTGAACTGGAGGATTCCTTTCAGATGTGTACGAAGCCGTCGATGTATGATTATCTGATTAAGATGACGCACCGTCCAAAGAAGCATACGCTGACGGATGTGGCTTTGGAAACGCTTTCCATTATTGCTTATAAACAGCCGGTGACCCGGGCTGAGATTGAAAAAATCCGGGGAGTGAATTCGGACCATGCCATCAACCGGTTGATAGAATATCATCTGGTCTGTGAGGCCGGAAGACTTGATGCGCCGGGAAAACCGATTCTTTTCGGAACAACGGAAGAGTTTTTACGGACTTTCGGCGTACGTTCCGCCCAGGATTTGCCTGTGCCTGACCCGGAAAAGGTGGAGGAATTTAAGATGGAGGCGGAAGAAGAAGTGGCGTTGGGAATCGAAGAGGATTCCTGATAAAAAAGAAGAACGGCCTTAGCGTTTGAGCGGTATAACATGAACAGTTATACCGCTTTTCGAATGTTATTCAGTGGTTGGGAAAAATGCGTTTAAAACCTTCAGAACCCCGCCGTTTTCAACCGAATCACAGGTAAAGCGGGCCGCGTTTTTGACGGTGCAGCCGGCATTTCCCATGGCGTGGCTGAAGTAGGCCTGTTTGAGCATTTCAATGTCATTTGCCTGGTCGCCGAAGGCGATGGTCTCCTGGATAGTGATGCCGAGGCTTTCCTGAAGGAGGGCGAGGGCGCTGCCTTTGTTTGCCTCCTGAGGAATAAAGTCAATCCAGTGGGTGCCGGAAACAGAGCATTTGCATATTTTATTCCAGTTTTTCAATAATTCTTTATCGAAATTTAAAACATTTTCCGGGTGATAGAGAGAAAATTTGATGATATCGTCGCTGAAATCATCGGTCGATGAACACCGGGTCATATTGTAACCGTAATCTTCGGTGAGAATCCGGGTGAATTCCGGGTCCGGACAGACGGTATAAGCGGCGTCTGCGGATTCGGCCACAAAAGGATAGGGGTTCAGAGCGGCAAAATCGGAAAAAAGCTGCTGGCAGACGTTTTCCGGCAGGGAAGATACCGCAAGCTTTTCACGGCAGGTGCCGATGTAAGCCCCGTTGCTTGTAATATAAAAAATATCCTCCCGGACCGGAGCAAATAATTTTTCAATACTGCATTTATGGCGTCCGCTGGCAACAGTAAAGTAGACGCCCTGGGCCTTTAAACGCCGAATCAGGGTGAAAAGTTCGGGATTTATGTCATTGGTCCCTTCCGGTACAAGGGTTCCATCCACATCAGAAACAATTAATTTAATCATGAGAAACTCCTTTCGGCAGAAGTTATATATTCTTCTACATTTTTAGCCATATCAAAGAATTATATACGAAGATGAAGGAATACGTCAAGAACAAGCATAAAACTTCCTATAGAAAAATAAATTGAAATGAAATAATTATTGGAGCGATGTCGTGGAACGGTTTATAAAAATTTTTCTGACGCTGGTTTTATCCTGTGTTATCGGGTTGGCGGGAACTTTGTGGGTTTACGGTGAGGAAAGCGGGAAAGGAGAGGATGAACTTTCCGGGCTTTATGCGCGGGCGGCTGTTTTGGCCGACGGAGAAAACGGGCGGGTTCTTTGGGGGAAAAATGAAAATGAGCCGATGGCGATGGCCAGCACGACCAAAATTATGACGTGCCTGATTGCTCTGGAAAATGCACAGTTGTCAGATACGGTGGAAATATCCGAATATGCGGCCGGTATGCCGGATGTTCAGCTCAATGCGGTGGCCGGAGACCATTTTCGCCTGGAAGATTTACTGTATGCCCTGATGCTGGAATCGGATAATGATGTGGCGGTGGCTATCGCAGAGCATGTGGGCGGGAGTGTGGAGGGTTTTGCGGCCATGATGAATACCCGGGCCGAAGGACTTGGCTGCACTCAGACATGTTTTGTGACGCCAAATGGGCTGGATGCGGAGGGACATTGCACCACGGCGGCGGAATTGGCAAAAATCACATCGGAGGCTATAAAAAATGAAACTTTTGTAAAGATTATTAATACAGCTTCCCACAGCTTTTCAAATATAGAGGGGAACCGACAGTATCAGGTGACGAATAAAGATGCCTTTTTGCAGCTCATGGACGGCGCCTTTGGTGTAAAAACCGGGTTTACGGCAGATGCAGGCTATTGTTTTGTCGGCGCGCTGAAGAGGGATGGAAGAACATACATTTCCGTTGTCCTTGGCAGCGGGTGGCCGCCGAATAAAAGCTATAAATGGCAGGATACGATGAAGCTCATGAATTTCGGAATGGACAATTATGTTAAGAAAACGATTGGAACGGAAAATGTGGACGTGGGTACGATGGAGGTATACGGCGGGTGTCAGGCGCAGGTTGAATTGACGGCGGATTGTCAGACGATGGATATGCTGATGGGCGAAAAAGAACAGGCGTCGGTGCGTATTGTAAAAAAATTGTCCGCCGAGGCGCCGATTGCCTCGGGAACCCAGGTTGGCTGGGTTTATTATCAAATTAATGAGGATACCGTAGAACGATTTCCGATACGTACGGCGGGGGATGTGGAAGTGAAAAGTTTTTCATTTTGCCTTGAAACGATGTTCCGGCGGTGGCTGGCCTTTTAACTTGCAATTCGGGGGAAACTATCATATAATTATTGGATAAATCAGCAATGAATAATGGAGGGAAACAGATGAGTACAGTGACACAACTGTCTGCCAAAGACCGGATTACCGGGTTGCTTGATGAACACAGTTTTGTGGAAATCGGAGCAATGGTTCATGCGAGAAATACAGATTTTAATATGGCAGAGCAGGAAACACCGGCCGACGGTGTACGGACTGGCTATGGGACGATTGATGGAAAGCTCGTTTATGTTTATAGCCAGGATGCCCGTGTGATGGGCGGTTCAGTCGGCGAGATGCATGCAAAAAAGATAGTGCGAATGTATGATATGGCATTGAAAATGGGCGCGCCGGTCATCGGATTGATTGATTGTGCAGGGCTGCGGCTTCAGGAAGCAACGGACGCCCTGGATGCTTTCGGAGCAATTTATTTTAAACAGACGATGGCCTCGGGCCTGGTTCCTCAAATTGTCGGCGTGTTCGGAACCTGCGGCGGAGGTATGGCCCTTGTCCCGGCCCTGGCGGATTTTACCTTCGCAGTAAAAGCGCAGGGAGAAATTTTTGTGAATTCCCCGAATACTTTGGATGGGAATCGTACAGAGATATGCGATACGGCATCCGGTGATTTCCACAGCCGGGTGAGTGGTGATGTGGACGGCCTTGGTGCGGATGACCTTGAGGTCCTTGGGAAAATCCGCCAGCTTGTTTCGATGCTGCCGTCAAACAATAAGGAGGACGCTTTTTGCATGGGCAGTATTTCTGATGATTTGAATCGGGAAAATCCGGCCCTTGGCATGACAAAGGACACGGCATATATTCTTCGGGATATATCGGATAATCATGCTTTTTTTGAAGTTAAGTCGGACTATGCCGGAGAGATGGTTACGGCTTTTATTACGTTAAATGGAAATACGGTCGGAGCCGTGGCAAACCGGGAAGAGATACTCGGAGAGGATGGCGGCGTTGCTGAACGGTTTGAACCGGTGCTGACGGCGGCCGGGGCAAAAAAAGCGGAAAGTTTTATCCGTTTTTGCGATGCTTTCTCCATTCCGGTATTGACGCTTGTTAATGTGGCGGGCTTTAAAGCCTCACTGGAAGAAGAAAAGCGGATGGCAGCCGTATCGGCCAAGCTGGCCTATGCTTATGCCAGCGCGACGGTTCCAAAGGTTTCCGTAATTATCGGCAAAGCATTCGGAAGCGCCTATCTGTGTATGGGAAGCCGTCATATCGGCGCAGATTTGATGTATGCCTGGCCGGATGCCCGGATTGGAATGATGGAGGCGGAACCGGCCATAAAGATTATCTATTCCGAAGATATCGGAAAGGCTGAGAATCCGAAGGCTTTTATTCAGGAGAAGACCAAAGCCTATGATGCCTTTCAGAACAGTCCCGAAAGTGCTGCTTCCAGAGGCTATGTGGATGCGGTTATCCTTCCTGCAGCGACGAGAAAAAGAGTCATCGCCGCTTTTGATATGCTGGCGACAAAAAGAGAACCGGCCGTGGATAAAAAGCATGGGACCGTTTAGGTGAGGTGACAG
>CABUAW010000030.1 GCA_902489645.1 uncultured Lachnospiraceae bacterium
TTTAACTGCGGCAGAGTACGTAAAAGAACAGTCCATGGCGGCCTTGCAGATTTTTGATTACAAACAGTATAAAAATCTTAAAATTCATCTGGGCGGGACGTATCAGATTCAAAATGCCTGTCTGGCTATTGAGGCTATTTGGAGCTTGAATTTGGAAACGCCGATGTGGACGGCCATTGTTCAGGGACTTGCCAGGGCAAAATGGCCGGGAAGATTTCAATGTCTCTCAAAAAAACCGTTGATTTTCATTGACGGCGCCCATAATCCGGAGGGTGCGGCGGCCCTGAGAGAAACGGTGGAGACTTATTTTCCCGAACAGAACAAGATTCTCGTCATGGGCGTTTTTGCGGATAAAGATTATATTTCCATTTTAAAAGAGATGTCTCCCCTTTCCAAAATTTTAATCAGCTTCACTCCTCAAAATGCAAGGGGACTTGACAGCGGCAGACTGGAAATGGCGGCCCGCAGCTATTTTGAGCGGAGCATCGATGCAAAAACGGCTGAAAAAGCCCTGGAGATTGCAAAAACACAGGCCGGGATCGAAGATGTTATAATAATTTTCGGTTCTTTATCAACTATTTCGACATTTTGTGGTATACTGTGAACAGTTAGCGAGGTCTTTCACGAGCTTAGTTGATATGGTATACTGTGAACAGTTAGTTAATAATTTATAGCGGAGGCTGACATGATAGATGAAAAGAAAATCGAGGCGGGCATACGGCTGCTTTTAGAGGGTATCGGTGAAGACCTGGAACGCCCGGGACTCATTGACACGCCGCACCGCATTGCGAATATGTACAAAGAGATTTATGGGGGGTTGAGCGAGGATGCGTCTGTTCATCTGGAAAAGACCTTTCCTGCGATGAATAATGAGCTTGTTTTGGAAAAGGACATTACATTTTATTCCACCTGTGAGCATCATTTGCTGCCTTTTTATGGCAAAGCCCATATTGCCTACATCCCGGATGATAAGGTTGTGGGATTGAGTAAGCTGGCCCGGACGGTGGACGTGTTTGCCAGACGGCCGCAGATTCAGGAACAGATGACGGCCCAGATTGCCGATGCGATTATGCGTCATTTAAAACCGAGAGGGGTTATGGTGATTTTGCAGGCCGAGCATATGTGCATGACGATGCGTGGCATTAAAAAACCGGGAAGTCAGACGATGACCTATGTCTGTCGGGGAGCTTTTGAAAATAATCCTGCGCTTTGTCAAATGGTCTTTCATATGGTGAAATCATGAGATGGAATGAAATTCCGAAGGACATGGAGCGTGTGCAGAAAATTCTTCACCATCCGGAATTTAAAAAGTCCATGGATTGGATAGATGATTTAGAGAGGGACAGGATTTTTTGCGGTCATAATATGGTTCATTTGCTGGATGTGGCCCGGATTGCCTGGATTGACAGTCTGGAGCAAGGGGAAGACCTGCGAAAAGATGTGGTTTACGCCGCAGGATTGCTTCATGACGTGGGAAAATATCTTCAATATAAAGAAGGAACTCCCCATCATATTTCAAGCGCTGAGCTGGCACAGAAAATATTGGCGGAAGCCGGCTTTACTGAGGATGAAAATAAGATAATTTGTCAGGCTATTTTGAGCCATCGGGACAGAACTGCGGCCGGGAAAAGCCGCCTTGGACGGATTTTATATCGGGCGGATAAAATATCCCGGGCCTGCTATGCCTGTGACGCGGCAGCGGAATGTAACTGGAGTGAAGATAAAAAGACACCGGGAGTGATTACATGATAAAATCAATAAACATTGGCGGAAAAGAATTTGCGGCAGCAGGACATACGTATATTATGGGTATTCTGAATGTGACGCCGGATTCATTTTCTGACGGCGGAAAATATACAACTTTGGATAAAGCTTTAAAGCATGCGGAACAGATGATTCGTGAAGGCGCGGATATCATCGATATCGGAGGCGAATCGGCCCGTCCGGGGCACACTCTGATTTCCGATGAAGAAGAAAAAGCCAGGGTGCTTCCGGTGATTGAAGCTGTAAAAAGCCGGTTTGATGTACCGGTTTCTATAGATACCTATAAATCCGGGGTGGCCAGAGCCGCTGTTTTGGCCGGAGCCGATTTAGTCAATGATATTTGGGGATTAAAGTACGATGAAAAGCTGGCCGGGGTCATTGCCGAAGCCAGGGTTCCCTGTTGCCTGATGCACAACCGGAGGACTGCGGAATATAAGCATTTTATGACAGATTGTCTGAATGATTTGCGGGAAACGATTACTATCGCTAAAAAAGCCGGTATTGAAGATGAACAGATGATTCTGGACCCGGGCGTGGGCTTTGGGAAAACCTACGAACATAACTTAATTGTTATGAAGCATCTGGATGCATTTCGGGAACTGGGATATCCGGTTCTTCTTGGAACTTCGAGAAAGTCCATGATTGGTTTGACCCTGGATTTGCCGGCGGACCAGAGAGTGGAGGGCACACTGGCGACGACGGTGATGGGGGTTATGGCCGGAATGAGCTTTGTCCGTGTTCACGATGTGGAAGCAAATCGGAGGGCCATTCAGATGACCGAAGCGATTTTGAAAGTGCGGGAGGAATCAATTTGGGACACATTGGGATAAGAGATTTGGAAATCTTTGCTCACCATGGCGTTTATCCTGAGGAAACAGAAAATGGACAGATGTTTTATGTTTCTGCGGATTTATACCTGGATACGTGGGAAGCGGAGCATACGGATGATTTGGAGGCTTCCGTAAATTACGGGACGGTTTGTGAAGCTGTCAAAGATATAATGACACGGCAGAATTTTAAGCTTATCGAGCGGGCGGCCGGCGAAATTTGCGAAAGTTTAATGACAGATTTTTCAAAACTTAACAAAGTCCGTGTAAAATTGTATAAACCTGAAGCCCCAATACCGATTCCATTCGGTACAGTGTTTGCCGAAGCATGCCGGGAATGGCGAGCGGTTTATCTTGGAATTGGCAGTAATATGGGAGATAAAGAAGAAAATATCCGGTCGGCCATCCGACTTTTGTCAGAAACACAGGGAATTCAGGTGGAGAAAGTCTCCTCTCTGATTGAAACAGAGCCTTACGGTTATACGGAACAGGATAAATTTTTAAACGGTTGTCTGAAACTGCGAACCTGGCTTTCGCCGGACGAACTGCTGAGGCGTACTCAGGAGATTGAGAAGCTTTTGCACCGGGAACGGAAAATTCACTGGGGACCGCGGACGATAGATTTGGATATTCTTTTGTATGGGGAAGAAATCATACATACGAAGGATTTGTGTGTACCCCATATGGATATGATAAACCGGCGGTTTGTGCTGGAGCCGCTGGATGAAATTGGCGGCTGGGTCTGGCATCCGGTAGAAAAGAAAACCATTCACCAGTTAAAAGAAACATTGAATGAGAAGGAGGCAATGAGTCATGATTGATTTGCATGTACATCTGGCCGGGTCATTGAAACCGGCAACTATTATTGAATATGCCAAGGAGAGAAATGTGCCTTTGCCCACTTACAATGCTTCCGAGCTGGAAAGCTATCTTGAAGCGCCGGACCACTGTGCGGATGTGGCGGAGTTTTATGAGCTTTGCGATATGACCGACTGGGTTTTGCAGGAGCGGCGTGCAATCCGTCGGGCGATGGCGGAGATGGTACGGGAATTGGATACCCAGGGGGTTATGTATGCCGAAATTCGTTTCTCGCCGTCGGAGTGTACGCTGGGCGGTTTGCGTCAGGGAGATGCAGTCGCTGCGGCTGTGGAAGGATTGGCTCGGGGAATGCAGGAAAGCCGCCGGATTCGGGCCAACCTGGTACTTTGCATTATCCCGAAGATGGACGAACACGAGGCGTTTGAAACGATTGTGGAGGCAAAAAAGCATCTGCGAAAGGGTGTCTGCGGACTGGACCTTTTGCTGGACGAAGCCCTGTATGAGACGGATGTGTATGACTGGCTTTTTGGGCTGATTAAAGAAGAACATATTCCATTTACCGTCCATGCGGGACAGTATAATACGGACAGTATGCGCAAGGCTATCCGCTACGGCGCCCAGAGAATCAGCCAGGGCTTACATATTCTGGATGACGACGATTTACTGCAGGAGATTATTAACCGGAAAGTCGTTGTCGAATGTTGTCCGGCCAGTAATTTGAAATTGGGTTCTGTGGGCAATTACAGCCATCATCCCATCCGAAAGCTTTTTGACAGGGGTGTTCCGGTGTGCGTCTGTACCGACCGGCTGAGAGTATCCGGAATTACACTGGCTGAGGAGTACCGGAAGCTTGAGCGGTATCTTGGCTTTACGCCTTATGAAATTTATCAGATGAATCAAAATGCTGTAAACGGCGCTTTTCTGTCCCAAATGGAAAAGGACCGTCTGCGGTTTGACTTATATAAAGCCAACAAGGCAATCGTGGACAAGGAGTAAGAGACAATGGAAGACTTAGTGAAATTACGTGATGAGATTGACACTATTGATAACCAGATTGTCAGTCTTTTTGAACAGCGTATGGCGGTGGCGGAAAAGGTAGCCGCCTTTAAACGCAGTGTTGGAAAACCGGTTCTGGATAAGGAGCGGGAAAGAATTAAAATACAGAAGGTCACGGAGAAAACCTCCAATACCTTTAATCGTCAGGCCGTGGAATCTCTGTTTGGCCAGATTATGGCAGTCAGCCGGATGCTCCAATATCAGCACCTGGCCAGTGAGCGGGTAGGCGTGGAAGGCTTCAGTGTGGAGGAAATGGTCACGACACCGAAAACAAAGGTGGTTTATACCGGCGTTCCCGGAGCTTATGCGGAGGCGGCGATGGACAGCTATTTCGGAACGGAAATCGACGGCTTCAACGTGGAGACCTTTGGCGATGCCATGGAAGCGGTTCACAGCGGTAAGGCCGAATTTGGCGTGCTGCCGATTGAAAATTCTTCCACGGGCAGTGTGAACGACGTTTATGATTTATTGTCCGCCTATGACAATCATATTGTCGGGGAGACGATGATAAAAATTGAACATGCGCTTTTAGGACTTCCGGGAAGCCGTCTGGAGGATATACGGACGGTCTATTCCCATCCGCAGGGGTTGATGCAGTGCAGCCGCTTCCTTGATAAATGCAGGGACTGGCAGCAGGTCAGCCTTCAAAATACGGCGGCATCGGCAAAAAGGGTTCTTGATGACGCAGACATGACTCAGGCCGCCATTGCCAGCAAGCAGGCGGCCCAGAATTTTGGCTTAACGATTTTAAAAGATAAGCTGAACGATTTGGATAATAATTTCACTCGATTTGTTATTATAAGCCATAAGAAAATGTTCCAGGAAAATGCAGATAAAATCAGCGTTTGTTTTGAAGTGCCTCACGAGAGCGGTACTCTGTATAATATTCTCGGCCATTTTATTTTTAACGGTCTGAGTATGACGCGGATTGAATCCCGGCCGATTCAGGGAAAACCGTGGCAGTATCGTTTTTTTGTTGATTTCAATGGAAATCTCAGAGAGCAGGCCGTGAGAAATGCCCTTCATGGGATTCAGTCGGAAACCGAGGGCTTCCGTATTCTTGGAAACTATATAGGAGTGGAACAGTAATCATGAAAATCAGAGTACATGAATTAATTTTATATCGAAATTTTGCAGAAACTATTTTTTATGATATGGCCGAAGTGGCCAATAATTATTCCAATGAAGCGTGTGACAGGGAGGCGCTGATTGATAAATTATATCAGTGCATCAACGAAATTGTCACAATTGCCAGGGACCATGGGTTTAATGGAAATCTCTGGCACGGATATCTCACATATCTTTTGACGACTAATGAAAATGCGTTCAGCATGTCCTGTGAGAAGAAAGGCGCCATTGAGGGCAGTATCAATGAACTGGCCTTACATGACCTGCATATATTTAGGGAAGCCTATGATGTGGACTGGGATGATATTGAAAAAGAGCTGGGCGTGCATTTTATCAGCATGATTCGCGCCTTCCACAACCCGGATAATCTGGGAATTATCTACAGCCAGAGTTTAAGGGAGCGGATTGACGAGTTAAATGGCCAGCTTGCGGAAGCGAAAGACGTTCATCGGATGTACGATGTGCTGACAGATTTTTATAAGGATTACGGCGTGGGAAAATTCGGCCTTCATCGGGCGTTTAAAATTATCAGTGACGGTCAGGCACCGGAGATTGCTCCGATTACACGGACAGAGAAGGTTGTTCTTTCGGATATTGTCGGCTATGAGCTTCAGAAGAAAAAGCTGAGGGATAATACGGAGGCGTTTATCCAGGGGAAAAAGGCGAATAATGCCTTACTTTACGGCGACAGCGGTACGGGAAAATCGACAAGTATTAAGGCGATTTTGAATGAATATTATAAAGACGGACTCCGCATGATTGAAATATATAAACATCAGTTTAAGGATATTTCAAATGTCATTGCTCAGATTAAAAACCGGAATTATAAATATATTCTGTACATGGATGATTTGTCTTTTGAGGAATTTGAAATTGAATATAAATATTTAAAGGCGATTATCGAGGGCGGGTTGGAGACGAAGCCGGATAACGTGGTTATTTATGCCACATCCAACCGCAGACATCTTATCCGTGAAACATGGGGCGACCGGAAACAGGCGCCGGATGATGTGCATGGAAATGATTCCATGCAGGAAAAATTATCCCTGGCTACCCGGTTTGGCGAGTCGATTTATTATGGCAAGCCAAATCAGAAAGAATATTTGGAAATCGCCAGGGAACTGGCGAAACGCTACGGTATTACCATGAGCGAAGCGGAAATTGAGCAGGAAGCTGTTAAATGGGAACTCGGCCACGGCGGACGTTCCGGCCGGACGGCTCAGCAGTTTATTAATCATCTTATAGGAATTGCGGAATAAGCAGGAGGGAGGCAGAACGGATGCCCATACAACTGTTGGCAGCCATCGATGTAGGTTCAAGTGAGGTTGCAATGAAAATCTATCAGTTTTCCAAACGGACTGGAATTCAGGAAGTGGAGTATGTCCGTTCAATTGTCGAGCTTGGGGCAGACACCTATAATACGGGTGTGATTGCCCACGACACCGTGCGGGAGTTGTGCGGTGTGCTGGGTGGATTTGTCGATAAATTGAAAGAGTACCGTATTGAAAAATATGTGGCTTACGCAGGAAGCGCCATGCGTGAGGCGAGAAACCGGGAATTGGTGCTGGACGAAATACGGCTCAGGACAGGGCTGAATGTACAAATCATCGGAAATGCACAGCAGCGGTTTCTCATACTGCAGTCACTGGCCGGAACAATGCGGCAGTTTGACACCCTTTCAAAAGAGGGGATGGCCGTGGTGGACCTTTCTTCGGGAAGTCTGCAGGTGTCCGTGTATGCGGAGGGCGTTCTGCAGCTAACTCAGAATCTGAAACTGGGTTCTCTTAGAATCCGGGAAATCCTGGCGGATATTGAGCAGCAGACCACGTCGTTTGTCAGCGTTATGGAAGACTATATCGGCAATGACCTTCGAACTCTGCAGAGGCTTGTGATTAAAGATTACCGGGTGAAGCACGTGATTGTTCTCGGTGAGGAAATAGCGACGCTTCTGAATGCGGTCAATGCTTCAAAAAACAGGGAAAGCTTTACGGCTTCCCAGTTTGAGAAATTTTATATCAAGCTGATGCGGAGCAGAGAAGAGGATATATCTAAAAAATATAATATTCCCTATGAGACGGCCACCGTATTAAAACCATCTATGATTATTTTTAAAAATTTGGTGGAAATGCTGGGCGGAGAGGTCGTGTGGGCTTCCAATGTGGGCTTATGCGACGGTATTTTGGCAGATTATGTGCGGAGCCGCCATGTGGCTAAAAATACCCGTGATTTTACGGAGGATATTATTTCTGTCACCCGTCAGATGGCGAAGCATTATGAAAGTGACATAAAGCATACGCAGAATGTGGAGCAGCTTTCTCTGGCCATTTTTGACAGTATCCGGAAGGTGTCCGGACTGACTCAGAGAGACCGTCTGCTTCAGCAGGTTTCGGCCATCCTTCATGATTGCGGTAAATATGTCAATATGATGCACGGCACGGATAATACGTATTATCTGGTTTTAAATACGGAGATTATCGGCCTTTCAGAAGCGGAAAAGCGGGTGGTTGCCAATGTGATTCGTTTTAATTCCAATGGAGAAATACCGGAATACGCAGAGGTGTCCGGCGAAATGAATCATGTGGATTATGTGCGTATGATTAAAATGGCAGCGATTCTCAGGTTAGCCAATGGCATGGACCGGAGTCATTTACAGAGGATTCAGGACGTCCGGGTTACGGTGAAAGATAATGAATTGAAAATTATGGCAAATACGATTTATGATATCACACTGGAACAGGGAATGATGGACAGCCGGGCCCACTTTTTTGAACGGATTTATGGACTTCGGCCGATTCTCCGGCAAAAACGAAGGGGGTAATTGAAATGGATGTAAGCAAAGCAGAATATTTTACAAACCGGGAACTGAGCTGGCTGGATTTTAATTACCGGGTGCTTGCGGAAGCGAGGGATAAGACAATTCCTCTGTTTGAGCGATTAAAATTTTTAAGTATTACCTCGTCAAATCTGGACGAGTTTTTTATGATTCGTGTGGCTTCTTTAAAAGATATGGTCAATGCAAAGTACGAGAAACCGGATATCGCCGGAATGACGCCTCAGGTACAGCTTGAAGCCATCAGCAAAAAGACCCACGATTTGGTGAATACCCAGTATACGACTTATAATCGGTCCTTAAAACCGATGCTTCGGCAAAATCAGTTGGTCATTATTGATTCCCATGAGGATTTGAGTAAGTCCCAGAAGGATTATGTCAATCAGTATTTTCAGCAGGACGTATATCCGGTATTAACGCCGATGGCAGTGGATTCTTCCCGGCCATTTCCGTTGATTCGGAACAAGTCCCTCAATATTGGCGCTTTGATTTCGGACAAGGAGGACGAATCGGAATATGATTTTGCCACGGTTCAGGTGCCGTCGGTACTTCCGAGATTTATTGAAATCCCATCGGAGGAAAAAGGCCAGAAAACTTTAATATTACTGGAACAGGTCATTGAAATGAATATCCAGAAGCTGTTTCTTAACTATAAAGTTATTTGCGCCCATCCTTACCGGATTATGCGTAATGCGGATTTGAGTATTGACGAGGAGGATGCGGCGGACCTTTTAAAAGAGATTCAGAAGCAATTAAAGCGCCGTCAATGGGGCGAGGTGATTCGTCTGGAGGTGGAAGACGGTATTGACAAACGACTTCTTAAGATTTTGAAAAAAGCGATGAATGTCAGTGAAGCCTCGATTTACCGGATTAATGGGCCGCTGGATTTGACATTCTTGATGAAGGTCAATGGCCTGGATGGATATGACCATTTGAAATATCCAAAATATCAACCGCAGCTTTCAAAGGATATTAATCCGGAAGAAGACCTTTTTACCCAGATTCGAAGAAAAGATATTTTATTATTCCATCCGTTCCAGAGCTTTGATACGGTGGTGGATTTTGTCCGTCAGGCCGCCAAAGACCCGGAAGTGTTGGCGATTAAACAGACCCTTTATCGTGTCAGCGGCAATTCGCCGATTATCGCATCTTTAGCGGAGGCTGCTGAAAATGGAAAACAGGTGACGGTACTGGTCGAATTAAAGGCCCGTTTTGATGAGGAAAATAATATTATCTGGGCGAAGAAGCTGGAAAAGGCCGGCTGTCATGTTATTTATGGTCTGGTAGGATTAAAAACCCACAGCAAGATTACGCTGGTTGTCCGTCAGGAGGAAGACGGTATCCGCCGTTATGTTCATCTGGGAACAGGCAATTATAATGACAGTACGGCGAAGATGTATACCGACATGGGACTTTTGACCTGTGCCAAACCAATCGGCGAGGATGCCACCGCCGTATTTAATATGCTGTCCGGGTATTCCGAACCATTGGCCTGGAACAAGCTGTCCTTGGCGCCTCTTTGGCTCCGCGACCGGTTTATCGAACTGATTCGCCAGGAAGAAGTCAACGCCCGAGAGGGACGTCCGGCCCATATTATTGCAAAGATGAACTCCCTTTGTGACAAGGGAATCATTATGGCTCTTTATAAAGCTTCGGCGGCCGGTGTAAAAATTGAATTGATTATCCGCGGAATCTGCTGCCTGAAAACAGGTATTCCGGGAATCAGCGAAAATATTACGGTAAAATCCATTGTGGGTAATTTCCTTGAACATAGCCGGATTTTCTATTTCTATAATAATGGATGGGAAAATGTATTTATGGGAAGTGCGGACTGGATGCCGAGAAATCTGGACCGTCGTGTGGAAATTATGTTCCCGGTGGAAGATGAAGCATGTAAAAAAGAGGTCATGCACATTTTGGATATTCAGCTCCAGGATAATGTCAAAGCCCATTATCTTCAGCCGGACGATACCTATCAGAAACCGGACAAACGGGGGAAAATTCTGGTATCTTCTCAGGATTATTTCTGCCAGGAGGCTATGGAGGCCGCGGCGGAAGATAAGAAAAAAGACGAAGAACTCAGCCGGGTATTTGAACCAATGTATCATAATGAAGACTAGAGCTTAAATTCGTCTTGTAAAATTTATTTATCTAAAACCTTGAGTCCGGGGAGCGGTGGCAAGCCCCTCCCCGGATATATATTTTAATTAATTTTTCTTTTGTATTTTCTATTTCATTTATCAGGCGGTTTTTCTTTCGAGTTCATCCACTTTTTTTGTAAGATTTTGTACCATATCAATAACCAAAGATAAATTGTCATTTTCCAATTTTGCAATCCGATAATATTGATTTAAATTATCAACATCCTTCTGCACATGATTGATTTTATCTTCTAAGATGATTCGTGTACGTTCCATTTCTTCCAGAAGCAGATTTTCCGAGTCTCGGAGTTTCTTATCCATGGTATGAACCATTCGGTTTTCGAGACTATCAAGCTTTTCATCCATGGTATGAACCATTCGGTTTTCGAGACTTTCAAGTTTCTCGTCCATTCTGCTTTCGAGATTTTCGAGCTTCTCGTCCATTCTGCTTTCGAGATTTTCAAGCTTCATATCCATTCTGCTTTCGAGACTATCGAGCTTCTCGTCCATTCTGTTTTCGAGGTTTTCAAGCTTTTCATCCATGGTATGAACCATTCTGTTTTCCAGATTATCAAGTTTTTCATCCATGATGTCCGTCAGTTCTGTCTTAAAACCGGAAAATTTTTCATCCAAAACATCGTTCATTAAGGATTTCAGCGTCATTAAGGTTTCGTTATCCAATAGGCATTCCTCCTGATGTAATGATATGTACTGTCAGAACCTTGCCATTTCCGACTAAGACAATTATAGTATATTTGATAAAAAAAGGAAATCTTATTTTTGATGAAAAAAAGTTTCAAAAAAGTTATAAAATCTGTTGACAAAGTAAATATTCTGTTGTATACTCATACTTGCCTTTGAGATGAGGCCGTAAGCGCGAGTGGCTCAGTGGTGGAGTATCGCCTTGCCAAGGCGAGGGTCGCGGGTTCGAATCCCGTCTCGCGCTCTTTAGAACCCGATATGTTATCGGGTTCTTTTTGTTTCATAGAAAATAAATTCAATTAAGATTTGTAGAATGAAGAAAGGCGGCGGTGAGATGATTAAGCATATCGTCTGTTTTAAGTTGAAGGATAACAGTGATGCGAGTAAGAAAAAGACAAAGGAAATTTTGATGTCTATGAAGGATAAGGTTCCGATGGTACGGGACATTCAGGTCGGCGTGGATTTCTTAAAGTCGCCGCGTTCCTATGATATTATTTTACAGGTGGAGCTGGATGACAGAAAGGCTTTGGACGCCTATCAGGAGGACCCATATCACGTAGGGGTTGTCAAGGAATATATGCATCAGGCAATGGAAGCCAGTATAGCCATTGACTATGACTTAGATTAAGCCGAATAGGGTACAGAGGATGAAAAGCCGGGGCGATTACTCCGGCTTTGCTTTTTGGAGGAATTATGGATACATTTACATTATCATTGCCATTGTTGGGCATGATTTGTTTTTTTGTATTTTTCGCCGGATTTGTGGACGCGGCGGCCGGAGGCGGGGGACTTATTTCACTTCCGGCTTATATTGCCGCCGGGATGCCGGTTCATATGGCCTATGGCTGTAATAAATTTTCAAGCGCCTGTGGAACGACATTGGCTTCTCTGCGGTTTTTTAAAAATCGGGCGATGGATGTCCAAACGGCTCTGTTGGCGGCGGCCGGTTCCTTTATTGGTTCGGGGACGGCGGCCCGGATTGTTCTTATGCTGGATGAACAGATTCTAAAGCGTATGGTTATTATCGTTCTTCCCATCGCGGCAATGGTGATTTTTTTAAACAGGGGCTATGGAGAAGAAAATCATTCAGAGACTCTTTCAAAGAGGCGGAAAGTGATTTTTGCATGGATGATTGGCCTTTTTATTGGTTTTTATGACGGTATGGTCGGGCCGGGAACAGGGACCTTCGCCATTATAGCTTTTTCAATATTTATGAAATATGATTTAAAAACGGCATCAGGAAATGCAAAGCTTCTCAATCTAGCGTCAAATTATGCATCGCTTATTACCTATGCACTGAACGGAAATGTCCTTTGGATGGCTGCGCTGCCGGCTGCGGTCTGCAATGTCCTCGGAAGTTATATGGGCTCCGGTATGGCATTGAGAAAGGGCGCTTCCTTTATACGGCCGATGATTCTTTGCGTTATGATTCTTTTAATGATTAAGATTGTATCCGATATTATTTTATGATAGAATGGTAAAATGATTGAAAACCTTTTGAAGGGAGATAAGTATATGAAATTATCACAGAAGCAGATAAATCAAATAACCGCATGTATTCAAATGATACTGTGCGGTATCATGGCCGCCTTTGCATTTGAACGGGAAATCCGTGTCGGATACAAGGTAACCAATAAGCTGAAAAAAAGACGAATTAAAAAAGAAAAGAGAAAGGGAACAGCAGTATGACAGATTCTTTGATTACCTGGCTTACCACCAACTTAAACGGTGTCGTTTCTAAAGAGATGATTGTATTTATTATCTCCATGATACCGATTTTGGAACTTCGGGGCGGACTGGTTGCGGCATCGCTTTTGAAAATTCCTCTTTTCAAGGCTGTTGGCCTGTGTATCGTGGGGAATATTATTCCGGTACCGTTTATTCTGGCTTTTATTACGCCAATTTTCAATTGGTTAAAAAAGACACGGTGGCTGAGAACGAAGATTGAGAAACTGGAATCTAAATCCATGGGAAAGAGTGAACAAATCCAAAAATATGAGTTTATTGGATTGGTACTTTTTGTTGGTATCCCATTGCCGGGAACCGGGGCCTGGACAGGTTCACTGATTGCATCTTTATTGGATATTAAATTCAAAAAGGCATTTCCGGCGGTTATCCTTGGTATTCTTATGGCCACAGTGATTATGTGTATTATCACTTATTTTATTCCATGGATGGTAACGAATGTATTTTAACGCGTGTGAATGCTCTGCTTGACGGCAGGGCATTTCTGATATTATTGGGATGTGAGAAGATGAATTATAATGATTTGATTTATATTGTTCCGGCCGCATTGCTGGCCATTACCGGACATGAGTTTGCTCACGGCTATGTTTCATGGAAAATGGGAGACCCGACGCCGAAGGAGGACGGAAGGTTATCGTTGAACCCGTTTCATCATTTGGATGTGATGGGAACCCTCTGTCTGATTTTGTTTCGGTTTGGCTGGGCCAAGCCAGTACGGATTAATTCCTGGTACTATAAAGACCGGAAGAAAGGTGTTCTTTGTACGGCACTGGCCGGCCCGGCGGCGAACTTTATCATGGCCTTTATTGGTTTGTTCGGTATGGGCCTGATTTATAAATTTACAGCGGGGCGTGCAGGTGCGATTCTTGTTTATCTGTTTAATCTGCTCAATTATTTTGCTGTTTTAAATATCGGACTTGGCGTTTTTAATCTGATTCCCGTGCCGCCGTTGGACGGCTCAAAAGCCTATGGAATCCTGGTCCACAATGATGAAAATTATATGGAAAAACACGTCAACCGTTACGGCTATTTTGTTCTTGCAATTCTTGCGGTGACGGGGATATTATCCATTCCAATGCGTCTGGCTCAGAATGTGGTTATTGGCTTTATGTATGGAATTGTCCGGTTTATTTTAAGATTTTAATTCGATGGGCGGGGTACGATGTATTCGCATTGAACATCGGCCCGTTCATATTCATCGCCCCTGTCAAGGGCGATACGTTTAAAGCCAAATTTCTCATAAATGTGAAGCGCCTGGGTCAATATATGATTGGAAATTAAAGTGATTTTTTCGGCACCGTGGGCGACGGCATAGTCCATACAGGCTTTGAAAACAGAGCTGCCGGCGCCTGTTCCGGTGTGCTGTCCGCTGGCAGCCAGTTTGCAGATTTCCCATACATTGCTGCCGAAGGGATAGACCATACATGTGGCAAGCACCTTTTCGTTTTCAACCGCAAAAAATATCATGCCATCCTCTTTTAAAAAATCATCAACATGGGACAGGATATCTCTGTCCTCCTGTTCCATAACAAAAAATCTTTCTACCCAGGCTGTGTTTAAATCAATAAAATCTTGTTTATATTTTTCCTGATATTGAATAACCTCCATATTCATACCTCGTTTCCTGAATTTTGATTTTAGTATAGCGTTCATTTATAAATAAGTAAAACGAAAAAAACTAATGCAAATATAAGGAAACGTAATATATATTATGGCAATTCTTCGACCCGGGATTTCAGGTAACTGATAAAACGTCGGCTGGCGATGGGGAGACTGCTTTTGTCTTTATAGCCGATGGCAATGGTACGGGAAACCGGAGGATTGGTCGGCCTTAAAGCCAGACGGTAATTGGTCCGATGCAATATAAGTTCGGCCAGAATACTGACACCCAGTCCGGCCTCAACCATTGTCATGATGGCATAGTCGTCATGAATCGTGTATTTGACATTTGGCGCGGCGCCGATGGACTTGAAAGCCTCCAGCGGTTCATAATAATGGCCTTCTTCAAGAAGAATGAAAGGCTCTGATGCCAGTGTCTCTAAAGGAATCACATCATTTTCGGCCAGTGGATGGTTCTCGGGAAGGACGGCCAGCATGGCGCCCTCCTTTAAAACAATGGTTTCTATATCACTGACGGCCCTGGGATTAACAAAGCCAAAATCTACGGCGCCGGTTTTAATCCATTCCTGGATAGAAGTGTAATCCCCCTGATGAATGACAAATTCAACGCCCGGGTATCGGGCCTGAAAGTTTTTTAAAAGCTCCGGCATCCAATGGGCGGATATGCTGGCCAGTGTTCCCATACGGATGACGCCGGTCTCCAGACCACGGATTTCCCTGGCCTTTTCCTGAGCGGCAAAGTATTGATAAATGGTTCGCTCAAGATAGGGATAAAGTTCGGCGCCTTCGATGGTCAGCTTTGTTCCGGTACGAGAGCGGTGGAGAAGCTTGATAGACAGCTCATCCTCCAGAGAGGCAATCATCTGACTCATGGCGGACTGGGTATAGCCCAGGGCGTCGGCGGCTTTTGAAAAACTCCCCAATTCTACAATTTTTTGTAAAGCAATATAGCGTTTCATTTCCCGAACCTCCTTTTAATTCCAATTATAAAACTCCCCGGGGCGCCTGGTCAACCTGAAAGGAGCGGATGGATTCGGGGAAAAAGATGGAATATCCGGTTGATTAAAAAACTTTTATCGGTATAATATAATAGACAAAAAATATTACCGAATCATTAGAAAGAGGAAAGAATGGAAAAAATATTATTTGAAACATTGGATATATCTGAGGAAATTAAGCGGGCTATCCGTGACATGGGCTTTGAGGAGGCGACGCCGGTACAGAGCCAGAGTATCGGGCCGATGCTGGCCGGAAGAGATATGGTGGCTCAGGCGCCGACGGGAACAGGAAAAACCTGCGCCTTTGGTATTCCCGTGATTGAGGGAATCGATACTTCGTCCAGAAGCGTCCAGGCGTTGATTCTGTGTCCGACCCGGGAACTGGTGGTTCAGACGACGGATGAGCTTATAAAACTTACAAAATATAAACATTCCATACGGATTGTTCCGATTTATGGAGGCCAGAATATTGAACGTCAGATTATGGCATTAAAGCGTAAGCCCCAGATTATTGTGGCAACGCCGGGACGCTTGATGGACCATATGCGCCGCCATACGATTCGTCTGGAACAGCTTCGGTATATGGTTTTAGATGAGGCGGATGAAATGTTAAATATGGGATTTCGTGAGGATATTGACACGATTTTGGAGTCAGTGCCGGAAGAACGGCAGACGGTACTGTTTTCGGCGACCATGTCCAGGGAAATTCTGGCGATTACAAAAAAATATTTGACAGAACCGGTCCGGGTCCAGATTACCAAATCCCAGATTACCGTGCCGTCAATTCGCCAGTATTACCTGGAAGTGAGCCAGGAAAATAAGATAGATGTGCTGGCCCGCCTTATAGACGTGAACAATTTCAAATTGTCCATGGTTTTCTGCAATACAAAACGGCGCGTGGATGAATTGACCCATGAGATGGTTGCAAGAGGCTATCTGGCGGAAGGGCTTCATGGAGATATGAAACAGTCTCAGAGAGACTGGGTGATGGAATCTTTTAAAAACGGTCGGACAGAAATTCTTATTGCCACAGATGTGGCTGCCAGGGGGCTTGATATTGAAAATGTCGAGGCGGTTTTTAACTTCGATATTCCCGAAGATTTAGAGTATTATGTTCACCGGATTGGAAGGACCGGAAGGGCAAACCGGGAAGGCGTGTCCTATTCCTTTGTCGGACGGCGGGAGATGTACAAACTGCGTGAAATTATGAACTATACCCGGGCAAAAATAAAATACATGAAAAATCCGAAAGCTGCGGATATTGCGGAAGCCCGTACCAGACAGATGATGAAAGAAATATTGAAAATTATGGGACGGGAAAACCTGGATATCTATGCCCATTCCATTGAAAAATTTATGGCAGAGGAGGAATTTCAGGGATACACAATTCTGGATGTGGCGGCGGCCTTTTTAAGCCGGGAAATTCCTGCGGAAACTTTCAGGGAAATTGAAGAACGGCCGAGGTTCCCGGAAGTATTTAAACGGAGAAGGGAATGGAACGACAGAAAAGGCCGTTCCGTAAAAAGAGAAAAATCCGACAGAAAAGGTCACATAGATAGAAGGGAACGTTCAAAAAAGAGGTATTGGAAAGTCGAAGAGCGCAGGGATGGAAAACAGGAAAGCCGAAGAAGGTAAATTTTCCTGTTCATTAAAAACCAAATATGATATACTGTCTTAGAGTATAAATGAACGGGAGGATAAACCATGATTGATAAGCTGGTGGAAAAGATAAAAAAGACGGGGGCGCCGATAGAGGTTGGGTTGGACCCGATGCTTGACTATGTTCCTGAGTTTATAAAGCAGAAGGCTTATAAAGAACAGGGCGAGACTTTAGAAGGAGCTGCGGAAGCTATCTGGCGGTTTAATAAAGCCATTATCGATGCCGTGTATGATTTGATTCCAGCGGTAAAACCACAGATTGCCATGTACGAGCAGTTTGGGATTCCCGGAATCATGGCTTTTAAGAAAACATTGGATTATTGTCATGAAAAGGATTTGATTGTCATTGGCGATATTAAACGGGGAGATATCGGTTCGACGTCCGGCGCCTATGCGACAGGCCATCTGGGAAAAGCCCGGGTGGGCAGCAAATCTTACTACGGTTTTAATGAGGATTTTATTACCATCAATCCTTATATGGGTACGGACAGCGTACAGCCATTTATCGATGTGGCGGTTCCGGAGAAAAAAGGGATGTTTATCTTAACAAAGACATCAAACCCTTCCAGCGGTGAGTTTCAGGACCGTCTGATTGACGGCCGTCCCCTCTATGAATGGGTCGCTGAAAAGGTTGTTGAGTGGGGCAGCCAGCATATGGGTGAGTGCGGTTACAGTTATGTCGGCGCGGTCGTCGGAGCTACTTATCCGGAAATGGGCAAGGTACTGCGCGGCATTATGAAGAAAAACTTCATCCTTGTACCGGGATATGGCGCCCAGGGAGCGAAGGGCTCGGACCTTGTCAATTATTTTAATGAAGACGGGCTCGGAGCTGTCGTAAATTCCTCCAGAGGTATTATTGCGGCGTATAAACAGGCAAAATATGAACAATTTGGTCCTGAAGGATTTGCTGATGCATCCCGCCAGGCTGTTTTGGATATGATTGAGGATATCCAGGTTGGCGCCGGACTGAGATAGGAGAGCGACATGCAGAAAAAAGAATGTAAAATCGTGAAAGTTATTTCTCAGAAACAACTGGCATCGGATGTTTACAGCCTTTGGCTGAATGTGGGCGATATGGTAAAAGCGGTGAAGCCCGGCCAGTTTGTTTCACTTTACAGTAAGGATGAAAGCCGCATGCTGCCGCGGCCAATCAGCATTTGCGAAGTCGCAAAAGCGACAAAGGCTATCCGGCTGGTCTATCGAGTCGTGGGCGAAGGCACAAAGGAGTTTTCAGGGCTGGCGTCGGAGGATGAAATTCAAATCATGGGTCCCCTCGGCAATGGCTATACGCTGAGCGATAAAAGGGCGATTCTTGTGGCCGGCGGTATCGGTATTCCTCCGATGCTCCAACTGGCGAAGGAATTAAAGAACGTGGAAAAGGTGATTGTTCTCGGTTATAAAGACAATCAGACCTTCCTTAAAAATGAATTTGAAAACTACGGTAAAGTCGTCGTGGCTACGGAAGACGGCAGCGTTGGGGTTAAAGGGAATGTACTGGATGCCATACGTGAAGAAGGCGTCGAAGGCGATGTGATTTATAGCTGCGGACCGACGCCGATGCTGCGTGCATTAAAGGCATATGCGCAGGAAAATGGAATTGAAGCACAGATTTCCCTGGAAGAAAGGATGGCGTGCGGTATCGGCGCCTGCCTGGCCTGTGTTTGCCAGTCAAAGGATGTGGATGAACATTCGCATGTACACAATAAGCGGATTTGTAAAGATGGTCCGGTATTTGATGCACGGGAGGTGGAGCTTTAATGAATACAAAAGTGAATCTGGCCGGTGTGGAACTTAAAAATCCGGTGATGGAGGGCTCCGGCACCTTCGGTTCCGGTGCGGAATACAGCGAATTTGTTGATTTAAATAAACTTGGGGCGGTTGTCACAAAGGGCGTGGCTAACGTGCCGTGGCCGGGAAATCCGACGCCCCGCATTGCGGAGACAGCCAGCGGCATGCTCAATGCCATTGGTCTGCAGAATCCGGGGATTGACGTACTCATTGCGCGGGATATCCCTTTTTTAAAACAGTTTGATACAAAGATTATTGTCAATGTCTGCGGAAAGACGACGGAGGATTATCTGGAGGTTGTGGAGCGCTTGAGCGACCAGCCGGTAGATTTGCTGGAAATTAATATTTCATGTCCGAATGTAAAAGAGGGAGGTATTGCTTTCGGACAGAATCCGAAGGCCGTGGAGGATATTACCAGAGCCGTCAAAAGAGTGGCGAAACAGCCTGTGATTATGAAATTAAGTCCGAATGTCACAGATATTACGGAAATGGCAAAGGCGGCGGAAGCCGGCGGTGCGGATGTCCTGTCATTGATTAATACATTGACCGGAATGAAAATTGATATTTATAAACAGGATTTTGCGCTGGCCAACAAAACAGGAGGACTCTCAGGCCCGGCGATTAAACCGGTGGCCGTGCGTATGGTTTATCAGGTGGCCAATGCGGTAAATATTCCGATTATCGGTATGGGAGGCATACAGACCGGAGAGGACGCCATGGAATTTATTCTGGCCGGGGCAACGGCAGTCGCTGTGGGAACGGCGAATTTCAATAACCCGTTTGCCACCGAACAGGTAGCGGCCGGCATTGAAGCCTATATGGCACATATGGGTGTCGAGGATATCAGAGATTTGATAGGAAAGGTAAAATAACGGGGATGGAAGCATATAAAAAGTTGTTGAAAGAAGAAGTCGAAATTCTTCGGGGGAAGGGACATGAGTTTCTGGAAGGGACATTGTCCAGAAATGAATTCAAAGGTTTTTCGGGAGGCATGGGAAGCTATGCCCAAAAGGAAACAGGAAAATTTATGATTCGGCTGAGAACACCGTCGGGTATTGTGACCGTGCAGCATTTCGGATTGATTTTGGATTATGCGCAGAAATATGGCCTGGATAAAATTCATTTGACGACACGTCAGGCCATACAGCTTCACGATTTGGACATTGACTCGGTCTGTGATATTATGAAAGATGCCATTGACCATGATTTATTTACCCGGGGCGGCGGCGGTAACTTTCCAAGAAATGTCGCCCTTTCGCCAATGGCCGGAGTGGACCCGGAGGAGGCTTTTGATGTGACGCCTTATGCACGTCAGGTCGGCGATTATTTTTTCCGCAATGCAACGGGATATAAATTACCGAGAAAACTGAAGGTGGCCTTTTCTTCCAACGCTTTGGACACGGGCTGCGCAACGGTGAATGATATGGGGTTTATCGGTGTCGTCCATGATGGAAAACCGATGTTTAAGCTGTGGCTGGCCGGAGGAATGGGCAGTCAGCCGGCGCTGGGAATCCCTTACGATGAATGTGTGGCGCCGGGAGAGGTTCTCTATTATGTAGAGGCGATGGTCCGCCTGTTTATGGCCGAAGGAGATTATGAGAATAAGGCGAAAGCACGGATTCGTTTCATACCGCGTCGTATGGGTGCGGAAGCTTTTATAGAATGTTATAAAAAACATCTGGAGACAGTTCGGAAGGAATGTCATTTTGATGGTATTGAGCCATTCGTCTGGAACGAACATGCAGGTTTGGGAATGACTGAGACCGTATCGCCAGATGGCGGTACGGCAAATACGCTGATTTTGCCTCAGAAACAGGAAGGCAAATATACGGTTGTTCTCCATCCGCTCTGCGGTCAGTTGACGGTGAGCGATGGCCGGAAAATCCAGAGAATTCTTGCTGCTATTCCAGAAGCAGAGATTCGGCTGAGCATGGACGAGGAAATGTATATCCGCAATCTTTCAAAAGATGAGGCGGAGAATTTGCTGAAAGCTATGGAAGGACGGATGGGGATGACACCGGTTCGGATGTCTGTCAGTTGTGTCGGCACGCCGACCTGTCAGACCGGTGTTAATCAGAGCCAGAAGCTCTGCCAGGCCGTGGAGGCCGCAGTGGCCGCGGCCGATTTGGATGAAGCCCGCCTGCCAAGACTTTATATCAGCGGCTGTCCGAATTGCTGTTCACGTCATGCGGCGGCCGCCCTTGGATTTTCAGGACGAAAGCTGAAGGTGAACGGCGTGATGGCGGAGGCCTTTGATTGCTTTATCGGCGGAAATGTTTGTATGGATGCCAGTGTTTTGGCCCAAAAGGCCGGAACCATTCTTGCCGATAAGATTCCTGAAATGATTGTGGCATTGGGAGAAATGCTCACAAAAGAGAAAAAGAATTATTCAGATGCGCTGGCGGATGGAACGGCAGAGGCATTTATTCAAAAATACTGTCAGGCATAGAGGAGGAAACAGCCATGGAACAATACAAAAAAGAGTTTATCGAATTTATGGTTGAGAGCGATGTGCTCAAATTTGGTGAGTTTACGTTAAAGAGCGGAAGAAAATCCCCGTTCTTCATGAATGCGGGCGCTTATGTGACCGGAACACAGCTTCGCCGTCTCGGTGAATATTATGCCAGGGCGATTCACGATAATTATGGCCTGGATTTTGATGTGTTATTTGGACCGGCTTATAAAGGAATTCCTTTGGGTGTTGCTGCGACAATGGCCATCAGTGAATTATACGGAAAAGATATCCGTTATTGCTCAAACCGTAAAGAAGTGAAGGACCACGGGGATACGGGAATCCTTCTGGGAACAAAGCTGAAAGACGGCGACCGGATTGTCATTATAGAAGATGTGACAACTTCCGGAAAGTCCATTGAGGAAACCTTCCCGATTATCAAGGCTCAGGCGGATGTGGAAATCAAAGGACTTATTGTTTCTCTGAACCGTATGGAGGTCGGAAAGGGCGGCGAAAAGAGCGCCCTGGATGAAATTAAAGATTTGTATGGATTTGAAACAAACGCCATCGTATCTATGGCAGAGGTTGTGGAATATCTGTATAATAAACCATATAATGGCAAAGTAATTATTGATGACACTTTAAAAGCAGCAATTGACGCCTACTATGCTCAGTATGGCGTTAAATAGAGGAGGAAGCTCTATGGATGAAAAGGTATTTAAGTCAATGGGACGTATCGGCGGCGCAAATATTGCTATGGGCATTGTCTGCATTGTGGTCGGACTGACTATAGGCATTTTATCCATCGTCTGCGGTGGACAATTACTGAATGATAAGAAGCATTTGCTCTTTTAAAATGCAGTGTTTAAGGGTAAACGAAAGAAAAAGGACGGTGCCATGTCCTTTTCTTTCGTTTTGTGGTTATATTGTTATAGAAGGTGTAAAATGAGGAAAATTAAATGGGGCACGGTCGTGTTTCTGATTATTTATCTGATGGTGCTGGCCTATGTCTGCTTTTGGAGTGAAAGCTATGGCCGGACGGATGTACAGAATACCTATCGCTATAATCTTATACCATTTAAAGAGATTATGCGGTTTTATACATATAGAGAACTGGTAGGCTTTGAAGCTTTTATGTTAAATCTTTTTGGAAATGTTCTGGCCTTTATACCTTACGGGGTGATGGTGCCGATTGTCAGCCGGAAAAATCGAAAGCTTTTCAGAGTCTTTGTTATGACCTTTTTACTGAGTTTAATGATTGAATGTGTTCAATTAATCTGCAAGGTGGGAACCTTTGATGTGGATGACTTGATTTTAAATACACTGGGCGGTATTATCGGTTATTTTGTTTTTTGGTTAATGAATTGGATAAGGAGGCGATGGTTTGTCGAATAAGGTGTACAGTTTTACGAAGGTGGAAAAACGCCGGACAAAGTCGGGGATTTATGCGTTAATTACGGGAATTATTTCACTTTGCGTGCTTGGATTTCTCATTGGCTTTGGGATTTATAAAGGCGGCCGGATGGACGGCGCCGTTTGCCTGCTGCCCTATGTGACGATGATAGGAAGTATCATCGGTGTGATTGTCACAGGAAAAGACCAGTCCAGAACAGATATCGCCGGAAAATATCTTTATGCCGGATACCGTGTCTGCGCTGTCTCTGCGGTACTTCACGGCGTTATTTTTTTGATTGGAATATTGAAGGTTATTTTATAGAAACGGAGAGTGAAAAGGTGACGGAAGAAACATTTTTAGAAGAACGATATACGCTGGCCATGACACGTATCCGTGAAATTTCCGGGGAAGCTGAGAAAAAAAAGACGGACGGGCCTCCGAAGCAGGAAGCGTTTGCCTGGACGGATTTTTTCGGCCGGATGGCGGATTGGATGATAGCGCTGGATGAATTTAAAATCTGGCAGAGTTCCCATGATTTTAAAGAACGTTCCCTGGAGGAATGGCAGGATTTTTATGATAAAATGTATGGTCCGCTGCGTCAGGATTATGAGAAGAGCTATGCCAATCCGGACAGAACGGCCAGAATCTTCGGAAAAGACTATGGACAGCTTTTTTCGTTCTTGGCCAGTGAGATTTACCGTTCTTTTTCTCAGTGGATGATGGGCCACAGGGAGGCTGTGGTTGCTTTATGGGAATTATTTGTTGAAATTTATACGGCCTTTGTGTACGGGGAGGCGGAGGGGGAAATGCCTTCGCCTGAAACGGTGGCCAGAGCGGTTTACTGGTATGTCAGCGATTATAGCGACGCGATGGTGTCCTGGCGGATTCATGAACAGCAGGAGCCGGATTTTTCAATCATTAAGTCCATTATTATGACGGAGGACCTGACAGACCTCAGATACCTGTACCGGTTTGGCGAGTACATATCTGAAACGGAAATTGGAACCGCCGAGCATATGAACCGGCTTTCTCAGGAGGCCATTGATGCCATCGCCCAAACCTTTGTGGACGGCTATATCCGGGGATTTGAGGTGAACCGTATATCTTTGAAGCATAAGAAATACGTAACCATTCGGGGAAGCCTTGGCTTTGAACGGGTATTTCGCAGTGCCGTGGAGAAATTTCGGGAACAGGGGCTGGAACCCATCTTTTTCCCGGCGACAACCACCATTTTGAACCGACGTCAGGTGCGGGTGGGATACCAGGGAAAGAGCGTGAATCCTCAGTTTGAATTTGACCACTGTAAGGATAAGGCGATTTATTATGACCGGGCTATGGCAAACCGTCATCTTGCGGCTTTGAAAAAGGCCTATGAAGAGTGTGAGGAATGGATTTTGGCCAATGCGGGCCCGGCTTGCTTTGAAACCTTTGGGGAGACTCCTTTTTCACCGGTCTTAAAGGAAAATGCCTGCCGCCTCAGTCAAAAGCAGCAGAAACTGGAGGCGGAATTTTCCAATCTTCAGGCGGGATTGACGGAGCAGTACATGAAAAGCTCGGACATCAGCTTTACGATAATTGCTTTTCCGACACCCGACATCGGCACGGATTATGAAGCGGTATTTGATGAAATTGTCAAAGTCAACACATTGGATAATGATGTGTATCGCAGGATTCAGCAGAAAATCATTGATGTTCTCGATAAGGGGGACTACGTTTATGTCCGTGGAAAAGCTCCGAATAAGACGGTAATGAAGGTGCGGCTCCATCCATTGGAAAACCCGGAGAAAGAAACGAATTTTGAAAATTGTTGTGCCGATGTAAACATTCCTCTGGGTGAAGTGTTCACAAGTCCCATGCTGAACGGCACGGAAGGACTTCTTCATGCGGTCAGCGTCTATTTGAATGGCATACATTTTAAGGATTTGACGCTTCGTTTTGCCGATGGTCAAATTGTAAGCTATGATTGCGGTAATTCGGAGGATGCCGATAAAAACCGGCGCCTTGTCAAAGATTATCTCCTGATTGGGCGGGACAGCCTGCCGCTTGGAGAATTTGCCATCGGTACAAATACGACGGCCTATGCGGCGGCGAGAAAATACGATATAACGCAGCGGCTGCCGATACTTATTGTGGAAAAGATGGGTCCCCATTTCGCCATAGGCGATACATGTTACTCGAGGGCCGAGGACCATGCGGTATTTAATCCGGACGGCAAGGAAATTATTGCCAGAGAAAATGAAATTTCAGCCCGGAGAGATGAAGAGGGATTTCAGGCTTATTTCAACTGTCATACGGACATCACCATTCCGTATGATGAAATTGAAGAGATTTTTGTGGTGGATAAGGACGAGAATATGTTTCCGGTGATTCGGGACGGACGTTTCGTTTTAGAGGGAACAGAGGACTTAAATATACCGCTTAACGCCTGTTAATGAACATTAATAAGCATATTTAATAAGTCCAAAAAAAAGGCCCTTTTTCGGGTCTTTTTTTGATGGACGGCTATTGACGGATAAAAAATGGACAGGTACAATGAGAATAGTTTAGGAGGCTTTAAAAATATGTATCGAATAGGAATTATTGGCGGCGGCCAGCTTGGAAAGATGATGATTTTAGACGCAAAACGTCTGGATACTTATTTTGTAATTCTGGACCCGACACCAAAGTGTCCGGCGGACAGTATTGCGGATGAGCACATCGTGGCAGAATTTGATGATGTCCGTGCCTTCCACGAATTGGCTGAAAAAGTAGATGTGGTAACTTATGAATTTGAACATATCAATGCGGAAGCACTACAGGAGCTGGAGGCGGAAGGCCATAAGGTGTATCCGTCCAGCGAGACATTGCTTCACATTCAGAACAAATATCATCAGAAAATGTGGCTGAGAAAGCATGGACTTCCGGTGCCTGACTTTGAGAAGGTGGAGACGCCGGAGGATATCCGGAAGGCCGGAAAGGTCTTTGGTTATCCGATGATGCTGAAAACCTGTACCGGCGGTTACGATGGTAAGGGCAATGCACCGGTGGAGACGGAAGCGGATGTGGAGAGCGCTTTTGAGGCTTTGGGAGCGGGACGTTTGCCATTGATGGTGGAAGCCTTCTGCCCATTTGAAAAGGAAGTATCCGTACTTGTCTGCCGCAGTGTCAATGGCGATATTAAAGTATTTCCTGTGGCAGAAAATGTCCATAAAGACAGCATTCTGGACGAAACGACGGTTCCGGCCCAAATCAGCAGCGATTGTACAAAAAAGGCAATGGATATTGCCAGAGAGGCCGTCCAGGTGTTTAACGCCTGCGGGATGCTTTGTATTGAGCTGTTTGTGACGGGCGACGGACAGGTACTCGTCAATGAACTGGCGCCAAGGCCGCATAATTCCGGGCATTATACCATTGAAGGCTGCGTGACTTCCCAATATGAGAATCATATTCGTGGAATTCTGGGACTTCCATTGGGAAGCACCGAGCTGCTTCGTCCGACAGTTATGAAAAATATTATCGGTCAGTATTCGGTGGACAAGGCCGAAGTCAAGGGCCTGGATGAAGCCTATGCCATTGGTGAAGTTAAAGTACATATTTATGGTAAAGAAAAAGTATCTAAAGGCCGGAAGATGGGACATATTACCGTGACGGCGCCGACGGTGGAAGAGGCGCTTGAAAAAGCCCGTCTGGCCCATTCAAAAATATCATTTTAAATTCAGGAGGAAAGTACCATGGACGTAAAAGTTGGAATTATTATGGGAAGCGATTCGGATTTGCCGGTTATGTCTAAAGCCGCCGAAATACTGGATGAGCTGCAGGTGGCTTATGAGCTGACCATCGTATCGGCCCATCGGACACCGGACCGTTTGTGTGAATATGCAAAAACGGCGGAGGAGAGAGGCATTAAGGTCATTATTGCCGGAGCAGGCGGCGCAGCCCACCTTCCGGGGATGACGGCGGCCATGACGGTTCTTCCGGTTATCGGTGTTCCGGTACAGACGAAGGCGCTTGGCGGCGTTGATTCTCTGTATTCAATCGTTCAGATGCCGCCGGGAATTCCGGTAGCCACTGTGGCTATTAACGGCGCTCAGAATGCGGGCCTTCTGGCCGCAAAGATTTTGGCAACGACGGATGAAGCGCTTTCCGGACGTCTGAAAGATTACGCCGAAGGATTGAATCAGACGGTTCTGAAAAAAGCAGAAAAATTAGAGAACATTAAATACGCAGAATATTTAAAACAGATGTAACAGGAGGCGTTTTATGAGCCGCAGCGGATTATTTGCCATGTACAACAATAACACCGATGCTTTCAGTACCGCGGCGTCGATTTACTATGGACTCTTTTCCATGCAGCATCGCGGAATGGATGCAACAGGAATCTGTATTAACCAAAATGGTCAGTTCAAATATAAAAAAGAAGACGGCATGGTGATTGATGTTTTTGATGAGAATCTCCTTAGCCGTATGGAAGGTCATGCCGGCATCGGCCATGTCCTTCATTCAAACCGGAGCGATGTCCGGGAATATGCCCAGCCAATAGTTATTCGTTATACAAGCGGTCAGATGGCCGTAGCTTTAAACGGCGGTTTGACAAATACGGATGAACTGCGAAAGGAATTGGAATTGCAGGGCGCTGTTTTCCAGACATCGGATGATGCGGAAATTATTTCTGTGCTTATTTCCAGAGCGCGCAATCACTTTGAAACCATTGAGGAAGCTATTGCAGATATTATGCCGAAGCTTCGCGGCGCTTATGCGCTGCTTGTGATGACGCCGAGAAAGATTATCGGCGCGAGGGACCCGTTGGGGATAAAACCTCTGATTCTCGGAAAAAAGAGAAATTCGCTGTATTTCTCGTCCGAAACCTGTATTTATAATGAATTGGATGTGGAAGTCCTTCGGGAGGTTATGCCGGGAGAGATTGTAACCATCAATCAGGATGGAATTCAATCATTTCAGCAAATTCACGAAGAAAAAAAGGCGTTATGCGCCTACGAATATATTTATCATTCAAGACCGGACAGCGTGATACGGGGGATGGAGGTTTTTGAAGCACGGGAAGCCATGGGACGGATTCTCGCAAAAGAAGCCCCGGCCGACGCGGACGTGATTGTCTGGGTGCCGAATTCGGGGCTGGCTGCGGCTTCCGGCTATGCAAAGGCTTTAAATCTTCCTCTGGAAGATGCGTTTCTTAAAAATAAATTTCATTGCAATAAATTTGTTCAGCCGACGGAGGATATGATTCGCCGAGGAGTGACGATGAAACTGGCCGTAATCAAGAGCCGTGTCCGCGGAAAGCGGGTTGTCGTCGTGGATGATTCTATGGTTCGCGGAACGACGGGGCGGCTTCTGGTTGATTTGCTTCGGGATGCGGGAGCAAAAGAGGTTCATATGCGTATCGCTGCGCCGGAAGTGAAATATGAATGTTACTTTGGCGGTAATGAACTGGACAGGACCTCTCTGATTTCGAGTCATCAGACCAGAGAACAGATTAAAGATATGATTGGCGCAGACTCTCTGGCGTTCTTATCGATTGAGGGCTTGAAGGAAGCCTGTAAGGGTACAGAAGATACACTGTGTATGGCATGCTTTACCGGAAAATATCCGGTAGAATAAATAGGAGGATGAATTATGGATTACAAAAATGCGGGCGTTGATATTGAGGCGGGATATGAATCCGTAAAATTGATGAAAAAATTTGTGCAGAAAACGATGCGGCCGGAAGTGCTGACAGATATCGGCGGATTTTCCGGCGCTTTTGCACTGGATAAATTTAAAAATATGGAAGAACCGACCCTGGTTTCCGGGACAGATGGTGTTGGTACGAAATTAAAACTGGCGTTTATCATGGGAAAACATGACACCATTGGCATTGACTGTGTGGCTATGTGTGTCAACGATATTGCCTGTGCCGGCGGCGAACCGTTATTTTTCCTGGATTACATTGCCTGCGGCAAAAACTATCCGGAAAAAATAGCAACAATTGTCAGCGGCGTTGCGGAAGGCTGCGTTCAGTCTGAGGCGGCCCTGATTGGCGGCGAAACAGCGGAAATGCCGGGCTTCTATCCGGAGGATGAATACGATTTGGCCGGATTTGCAGTGGGCATTGTAGACAAAAAGGATTTAATTACGGGAAAGGAATTAAAAGGCGGCGAAACGTTAATCGGTATCGCTTCCTCCGGCGTTCACAGCAACGGTTTTTCCCTTGTTCGTAAAATCTTTGAAATGACCGAAGAGTCTTTAAATACCTATTATGATTGTCTTGGAAAGACGCTTGGCGAGGCATTGCTCGCGCCGACAAAGATTTATGTGAAGGCTTTAAAAAGCCTGAAAAACGGCGGTGTGAAGGTCAAAGCCTGCAGTCATATTACCGGCGGCGGATTTTATGAAAATATTCCAAGAATGCTTCCGGAAGGCGTCCGCGCTGTTGTTCATAAAGATTCCTATGAAGTTCCGGCTATTTTCAAATTAATGGCGGAAAAAGGCGATGTGGAAGAAAAGGTTATGTATAATACCTATAATATGGGTATCGGTATGGTGATTGCCGTAGACCCGGCGGATAAGGATAAGGCTTTGGAGTTGCTTGAAAAAGCCGGTGAAACCGCCTATGTTATCGGTGAAACCGTAGAAGGCGAAACGGGTGTGACATTATGTTAAGGGTTGCGGTACTTGTGTCCGGCGGCGGAACGAATCTCCAGGCAATCATTGACCGCATTGAAGACGGAACGATAAAAAATACGGAAATTGTCAGGGTCATTTCCAATAATAAAAATGCCAAAGCGCTTCAAAGAGCAGAGAAGCATCATATTCCTTCCATGTGTATATCGCCAAAGGATTTTGAAAGCCGGGAGGCGTTTAATCAGACACTGTTAAAAACATTGACGGACTTGAATGTGGATTTAATTGTGCTGGCCGGATTTATGGTCGTCATTCCACCGGAAATGATACAAAATTTCCGAAATCGGATTATTAATATCCATCCGTCATTGATTCCGTCCTTCTGCGGCACGGGCTATTATGGCCTGCGCGTCCATGAGGCCGCCCTGGCCCGAGGCGTTAAAGTCAGCGGCGCAACGGTACATTTTGTGGATGAAGGGACAGATACGGGACCGATTATTTTACAGAAAGCCGTGGCGGTTAAAACCGGGGATACGCCGGAAGTTTTGCAGCGCCGGATTATGGAGCAGGCCGAATGGCAGATTATGCCGAAGGCCATTGATTTAATTGCAGCAGGTAAAGTGAAGGTCGTGGACGGCCGTGTCATCATAGAGGAGGAAACAGCATGAAAGTTCTGATTGTAGGGAGCGGCGGAAGAGAGCATGCAATTGCATGGAAGGTGGCTCAGAGCCAACGTGTGGATAAGATTTATTGTGCGCCGGGCAATGCAGGTATTGAAGAATATGCCGAGTGTGTAAATATCGGCGCTATGGAATTTGATAAATTAACCGAATTTGCTCTGGAAAAAGAAATTGATTTAACCGTTATCGGTATGGATGACCCGTTGGTTGGCGGCGTTGTCAACGCCTTTGAGGAGAAGGGACTTCGGGTTTTCGGACCGCGGCAGCTTGCGGCGATGATTGAAGGCTCCAAGGCATTCTCAAAAGATTTAATGAAAAAATACCATATTCCGACTGCGGCCTATGAGAATTTCGATAATCCGAAGAAGGCTCTGGAATATCTGGAAACGGCAAAGATGCCGATTGTTTTGAAAGCGGATGGTCTGGCTCTCGGAAAGGGTGTTTTAATCTGCAATACACTGGAAGAGGCGAAAGCGGGCGTAAAGACGATTATGGAAGACAAACAGTTTGGTTCGGCCGGAAACCGAATGGTCATCGAAGAATTTATGACCGGACGCGAGGTTTCTGTTCTTTGCTTTTGCGACGGAACCCATGTGGTTCCAATGACATCGGCCCAGGACCACAAACGGGCAAAGGACGGCGACCAGGGATTGAATACCGGCGG
>CABUAW010000031.1 GCA_902489645.1 uncultured Lachnospiraceae bacterium
GGCCGGCTGCTATGTGCAGGCTGCGAAGGAAGCGGCAGAGGCGGATGCGGCGATTGATTTGATTGTCGGAAACAACTGTAAAGGCCGGATATTATCTCTGGTGGAGAACTTCTTCGAGGAAAGAGCAAACAGGAAACAGGAAAATGGCGGACCGGAAGGGGCGTGGAAAACCGGGACGGAGCGGGGGAACGCCGCGTCCAATTGGCTGGATATTAATGGGGCGTGTGATTATGAAGCGTTATCCATTACAAAGGTTTCGGAGCATACCCGGGCTTACATTAAGATTCAGGATGGCTGTAATCAATTCTGCTCCTATTGCATTATTCCATATGCCAGAGGCCGGGTGCGGAGCCGCAGGCCGGAGGAAATTTTCTCGGAGGTATCCTCTTTGGCGGCCGCCGGATATAAGGAAATCGTCTTGACCGGAATCCATATATCTTCCTATGGCAAGGATTTTGAAAAAAAGACGGATAATCTGATTTCATTGGTGGAGAAACTGGCGGCGGTCGAGGGCATTGAGCGGGTTCGGTTTGGCTCGCTGGAACCGGGAATCATCACAGAAGCTTTTGTTCAGCGTTTGGCAAAGCTTCCCCAGATTTGCCCGCATTTTCATTTATCACTGCAAAGCGGCTGCGAAGCGACATTAAAGCGGATGAACCGCCATTATACGCCGGAAGATTATGCGGCCCGGTGTGAACTGCTGAGAAAATACTTTGACAGGCCGGCGCTGACAACCGATGTGATTGTCGGGTTTCCGGGAGAAACAGAAGAAGAATTTGAAACGACAGCGGCTTTTTTGGAAAGAATTCATTTCACCGAAATGCATATTTTTAAATATTCTCCGAGAAAGGGCACCAGAGCGGCGGTAATGCCGGAACAGATAGATGAGCGGATAAAGACGGCGCGGAGCGGCCGGCTGCTTCAACTGGCCGGAAAACTGTCGGAGGATTACCGGGAAGACTGTCGGGATAAGGTGTTGGAAGTTCTTGTGGAAGAGGCTGTTACCGTGGACGGTGAAACTGTCTGGACAGGCCAGAGCAGGGAATATATAAAGTGTGGAATTAAATCTGACAAAATCCGGTCGAAGGATATCGTACGCTGTCGGATGACTGGAATAAAGAATGAAGATTTTGTGTTTTGTGAAATAATTGATTGAATTATTTTATGATTTATATTAATATAGTGAGTAAGTGTAAGGTATAGTGTAGTTTAAGGAAGTGATTTTATGGAAAACATGGCAAATACCCAGTATTTTAAAGTAAGTAATAATGCCGAGATTACTGTGAAAGATATTCTGGAGGCTGTTTATATTGCTCTGACGGAGAAAGGCTATAATCCGGTCAGCCAGATTGTCGGGTATATTATGTCCGGTGACCCGACGTATGTGACAAGCTATAAAAATGCCCGTTATCTGATTATGAAGGTGGAGCGGGACGAGCTGCTGGAAGAACTGTTGAAAAGTTATATCGATGTGAATCTTAAATAAAGTCATGCGTATATTAGGATTGGATTACGGTTCGAAGACCGTCGGCGTGGCGGTGAGCGACGAATTGGGATGGACGGCCCAGGCGTTGGAAACAATTCCCAGAAAATACGAGAATAAATTGAGAAAAACTCTGGCCAGGATTGAAGAACTTGTAAAGAATTACAATGTGGAAAGGATTGTTCTTGGATTTCCGAAGCATATGAATAATGATGAGGGCGAGCGCTGTGCAAAAACAGAGTCTTTTAAGGCAATGCTGGAGCGGCGGACGGGACTGCCGGTGATTTTGCAGGATGAGCGGATGAGTACCGTTTCTGCAGAACGTATTCTCATGGAGGGCGGCGTCCGCAGAGAAAACCGGAAGGATTACGTGGACAAGATGGCGGCGGCTTTCATTTTACAGACGTATATGGATTGGATGAACCATGAACAGAAAAATTAGGTGATTTAAGTGGCGGAAAAACCTGAAAAAGTTGTTTTTTATACGGATACGGATGAAGTAGAATTTTACGTCATTGAACAGACACGAATTAATGACGTTAATTATATATTAGTGACGGATTCAATGGACGATGAGGCGGAAGCTTTAATTTTGAAAGAAACTGTGAATGAAGAAGAGTCCGAGGATGTGTTTTACGGCGTGATAGAGGACGATGAAGAGCTGGAAGCCATATCCCGGGTATTTTCAGAGATTTTGGATGATATTGATATTGAAATGTGAGCGGACAAATTCTAAAAAACAGTCAGATAACGGTAGGCTTTATTAAGCGTATCGTTATTGTCGTGAGTATCTATCATCCTCTATATATGATATCGGAGGTTTAAATATTGAAAACAAAAGTAGTAAAGAAAGAAAATGAAGGCGTAAAAGTCATTCCGTTGGGCGGATTGGAAAGTATTGGAATGAATATTACGGCTTTTGAGTACGGCGACAGTATTATTGTGGTGGACTGCGGTCTTTCATTCCCGGCAGATGATATGCTCGGAATCGACCTGGTCATCCCGGATGTTACCTATCTTGAAAATAATATTGATAAAGTCAAAGGCTTTGTTATTACCCATGGTCACGAGGACCATATCGGAGCGCTGCCTTATGTATTGAAGAAGGTCAATGTGCCGGTCTATGCGACAAAGCTGACGATGGGGATTATCGAACATAAATTAAAAGAACACAATCTGTTAAAATCGACCCGCCGTAAAGTGATTAAACATGGCCAGTCGATTAATTTGGGATGTTTTCGGATTGAATTTATCAAAACAAATCACAGCATTGCCGATGCGACGGCTCTGGCCATCTATACGCCGGAGGGCATTATTATCCATACGGGCGATTTTAAAATCGATTATACACCGGTATTTGGCGAGAGTATTGACTTACAGCGTTTCGCCGAACTCGGAAAAAAAGGCGTGCTTGCAGTTATGATGGACAGTACCAATGCGGAGCGGCCGGGATTTACGAATTCGGAGCGCAGCGTCGGACAGGCCATCGACCATATTTTTGATGAACACCGGAGTGGCCGGATTATCGTTGCGACCTTTGCGTCCAATGTGGACCGGGTGCAGCAGATTATCAATTCGGCCTACAAATTCGGACGAAAAGTTATTGTCGAGGGGCGGAGCATGGTGAATATTATTTCCATTGCCTCCGAGCTTGGCTATATTCAGGTTCCGAATGAGACATTGATAGACATTGACCATATGCGTAATTACCCGGATGAACAGCTTGTATTGATTACAACGGGAAGCCAGGGAGAGACGATGGCGGCGCTTTCCCGTATGGCCAATAATACGCATCGTCGGGTATCGATTAAACCGGGGGATACCATTGTCTTTAGTTCAAGTCCGATTCCGGGAAATGAAAAGGCGGTATCGAATATTATTAATGAATTATTCCGCAAGGGCGCCGAGGTTATTTTCCAGGATACCCATGTTTCCGGACATGCCTGCGCCGAGGAAATCAAGTTGATTTATGCCCTGACGCATCCGAAGTTTGCCATCCCGGTTCATGGCGAATACCGTCATTTGAAGGCCCATGCAAAACTGGCTGAGAAGATGGGAATTCCGAAGGACCATATTTTGATTCTTTCATCCGGTAATGTGCTGGAATTAAAGGATGAAAAAGCAAAGGTCATCGGGCAGGTGCCGCATGGCGGTATCATGGTCGATGGTCTTGGCGTCGGAGATGTGGGAAATATCGTATTGCGCGACCGTCAGATGTTGTCTCAGAACGGTCTGTTGATTGTTGTTCTTACACTTTCCCGGTATGACAACCGCCTTCTGGCCGGACCGGATATTGTATCCAGGGGCTTTGTCTATGTCCGTGAGTCGGAGATGCTCATGGAAGATGCCCGCAAGGTTGTTGATGCGGCTGTGCAGCGGTGCCTGGACGGACGGGTCAGTGATTGGAGCAAGATTAAGAGTGTTATCCGGGATACTTTGAGCGAGTATGTATGGAAACAGACAAAGAGAAATCCAATGATTCTTCCGATTATTATGGAAGTGGATGTTTAGTCTTGATAAATTGAACAGAATTCTTTATAATGGTAATGTTAGTGGTTAACATTACCATTATAAATATGCGTAAAGAAAGGCCTGGTAGAGGATGAAAAATGTTGAATATCAGACCCGGCAGCTTATTCGGGAAATTAAACGGAGCAATGTTTATAATCAATATCGGCGTTTGCAGATGAAGATTGTAAAGGATGCGGAGCTAAACCGGAAAGTGACTGAGTTTCGTAAAGCATGTTTTATGCTGCAGAATAAACCCCAGGAGCCGGATGATGTCTGGCGGTTAGAAGCACTGTACAGTGAGTACCGGGAGATTTTGCAGAATTCCGATGTGATTGAGTTTTTGACGGCGGAACAGGGGCTGGCTCAGATGATGAATCAATTAAATGATACCATTTATAACAGCCTGGATATGGACGTTTCGTTTTTGGATAGCTAGAGGAGGACACAGACATGAAAAAAGTCATTTCTACGATTTTGGGCCTTGGTGTGAATATTATTATTTATGTAGTCGCCATTTTTGTTCTCTTCCGTGTCGGTGCATTTGCCTATGAGTTTTCATATGAAGTTTTTGGAGAGCCTGTCGTATCCCAGTATGCGGATGAGGAAATACGGATAGAGATTCAGAGCGGAGACGGCAGTCAGACGGTGGCTAAAAAACTGAAGGATGCGGGCGTGATTAACAGCGAGTGGGCTTTTATCCTGAAATCAAGATTGAGTAAGGCAAATCTGATGCCGGGAACCTATGTTGTTAAGGCGAGCATGTCGGCAGACGATATGATTGAATTGATGAGTGACGCGCAGAATTCCGTTGTCCAACAGCCAACAGCCGAGGAACTGGAAACGGGAACCGGTGAAGCGGATACCGAAGGCGGCGATACGGAAGGTGATGGCGGGGACGCCGAAGGTGCGGGTGAAGGAGAGAATGGCCAGTGATTGTAGATGAAAGAATGTTGGATTACATCCTTTCATTGGATAAGGATGAGAGTCCATTGGTTCGGACAATTGAACAGGAGGCTGTCAGAGACTATGTGCCGATTATCCGTAAGGAAAGCCGGAATCTTCTGAGAGTTTTATTAAAAATAAAAAAGCCTGGGGCGGTTCTGGAGGTTGGAACAGCCATAGGCTTTTCCGCTGTTTTGATGGGAGAGTGTCTCCCGCAGAGCAGCCATATAACGACCATAGAAAAATACGAAAAGCGGCTCCCCATAGCCCGGGAGAATTTTAAACGGGCCGGAATGGCGGAAAAAATTACCCTTCTGGAAGGGGATGCGGCCGAAGTGCTGAAGGAACTTGAAGGCCCTTATGATTTTATTTTTATGGATGCGGCCAAGGGGCAGTATATTCATTTCCTGCCGGAGATTCTGCGTCTTTTGGCTCCCGGCGGAATTCTTGTATCAGACAATGTGCTGCAGGACGGCGATGTGGTGGAATCCAGGTATGCGGTGGTTCGCCGGAACCGGACGATTCACAGCCGTATGCGGGAGTATCTGTGGACGTTAAAACATATGGATGAACTGGAAACCATCGTTTTGCCGATTGGTGATGGAATGACCATCAGTGTGAAGTCATGAGAACACAGCATCATAAAGGAGTAACAGCATGAAAAAACCAGAATTATTAATCCCGGCCAGCAGCTTGGAGGTTTTAAAGACCGCCGTTGTATTTGGGGCGGATGCAGTATATATCGGAGGGGAGGTATTCAGCCTCCGGGCAAAATCAAAAAATTTCTCCATGGAAGATATGCGGGAAGGCATTGCCTTTGCTCATGCCCGTGGAGCCAAAGTTTATGTGACGGCAAATATTTTGGCCCATAACGGGGATTTGGACGGTGTGGCGGCCTATTTTCGCGAATTGAAGGATATTGAACCGGATGCGCTCATTATTTCAGACCCGGGAGTTTTCCAGATTGCCCGGGAAATTTGTCCTGAGATAGAAATTCATATCAGTACACAGGCGAATAATACAAATTATCGGACGTACCGCTTCTGGCACAGCCTTGGGGCGAAAAGGGTCGTCTCCGCCAGGGAGTTGTCCATGGATGAGCTTCGGGAGCTTCGGGCAAATATCCCGGAAGATTTGGAAATTGAAACCTTTATCCATGGCGCCATGTGCATTTCCTATTCGGGACGCTGCCTTTTGAGCAGTTATTTTACGGGACGGGATGCCAATCAGGGGGCGTGTACCCATCCATGCCGTTGGAAATATGCGATTATGGAGGAAACCCGTCCGGGGGAATATCTGCCGGTTTATGAAAATGAGCGGGGAACTTACATTTTTAATTCCAAGGATTTGTGTATGATTGAGCATATTCCGGAGCTTATTGGAGCGGGAATTGACAGCTTTAAAATTGAGGGACGGATGAAAACGGCCCTGTATGTGGCTGTGGTGACCCGAAGCTACCGTCAGGCCATTGATGATTATTTAAAAGATGAAGCCCTTTACCAGAGCCGGATGGATTACTACAGAGAAGAGATTGCCAAATGCACTTACCGCCAGTTTACGACGGGATTTTTCTTCGGAAAGCCGGACCATGATACCCAGATTTACGATAATAATACTTATATTAAGGCGTATACCTATCTGGGACTGATTGGAGAGGGCCGGGGGGACGGATTTTACGGACTGGAACAGAGAAATAAATTTTCTGTGGGAGAAAAAATTGAAGTGATGAAGCCGGACGGACGGGATTTGGAAGTGACAGTGCGGGCGATGACAGATGAAGAAGGACAGCCGATGGAAAGCTGTCCGCATCCAAAACAGAAAATTTACGTGGATTTGGGTGTGGAGCTTTCTCCATTTGACCTGCTCCGCAGAAAAGACGAAGAATAGACGGGGGGTGACGTGTATGAGGGAATACTTTAAAGTCAACCGATTGGCGGAAGAGGTTTATCATATTTATGAGCCGGGAGGCGTCGGAAGCAGTCTGATTATTGGAAAGCAGCAGGCCATGCTGATAGACACCGGTTACGGATTTGCGGATATCCGGGCGGAGGTGCGAAAAATTACGGATTTACCGTTGCGCGTCGTAAATACGCATGGTCATACAGACCATACGGGAGGCAATCATTTTTTTGATAAAGTGTGGATGAATCCGGCGGATAAAGCCACTTATAAGGAATATCAGAATCACCAAAAACCTCTCATAGCCGCCCAGTTCGAGTCAAAACGCAAGGCGGCGAAAAAGGAGCCGATATGGCCGGAGGATTTTGACCGGATGAACTGGTATACGTCGGGAACAAAGGAGTTTTGCTGGCTGATTAATGGCCAGACCTTTGACCTGGATGCGCCGGAGGAACGATGCAATCAGACCTTCGATTTTGAAGAAGCGTCGGAAGAAAATCATCTGATTGAGGCTATTTTTATGCCGGGACATACGGTGGGCAGCGTTATGTTTTTTGATTGGAAAAATCATATTCTTTTTTCCGGGGATGATTTGGATTACAGTCTGTGGATGCAATTTGACACAAGCGCTCCATTGTATACTTATAAAAATCGGTTGAAACAATTGGAACAGTACCCGATAGAGGCTATTTTGCCTTCTCACAAAAAGCAGCTGCTTTCAACCTGGCTTTTAAAACGGATGCCGGAAGCTATCGGGCATTTGTCGGTGGAAAAGAGCCGCCGGTTTTATCATCCGAGAACGGGACAGCCGGGTTGGCTGTATAAAGAACCGTTAAACGGGGAAAGTCCGGACGGACAGGATACAATTTATATTACCTATCAGACGAATAACATGTAAAATGACAGGGACAGACACAGCATCCCAAAGCGGCGCATACATTAGATTAAAGGTCGCATAGGGGTGCTTTTTTCTTGCAGTCATTTCCAAAACCATTGAGCAGCGAAGAAGAAGCCTATTATCTTTCCAGATATCAGGCGGGAGATATGGATGCGAAAAATATTCTGGTTGAGAAAAATCTGCGGCTTGTTGCCCACATTGTAAAAAAGTATGCCGGCTCGGGACGGGATACGGATGAGCTGATTGCCATCGGCATTGTCGGTCTGGTTAAAGCGGTGAATACCTTTAAAATCGACAAAGGCAGCCGTCTTGGGACATATGCCGCGCGGTGTATTGATAATGAACTGCTGATGATGCTGCGCACGGAACGAAAGCTTAACCGGGAAATTTCGCTGTACGAACCGATTGGCACGGACAAAGAGGGAAATGAAATCAGCTTCATCGATGTCGTGGAGGATACTTCGGAGGATGTGGTTGACGGGTTGATGCTTTCAGAACGGATTCAGAAAATGTACGTCGCCATTGATGAAGTATTAACGGACAGAGAACGGGAAATTATATATAAAAGATATGGTTTGCGGGGATATAAAGAAGTGACTCAGAGAGAAATCGGTACGATGATGGGCATTTCCAGAAGCTATGTCAGCCGGATTGAGAAAAAGGCATTGGAAAAACTGCGGCATCGTATGGCGGATTTTGGCATAATGTGGTAATATGACATTGGTAAGAGAGGAGGGTGTGAATGATACATATATATTGCGGTGACGGGAAGGGCAAAACGACGGCAGGTATGGGCCTGTGTCTGAGAGCGGCCGGCGCCGGAAAAAAAGTTTTAGTTTATCAATTCTTAAAGGATAACACCTCTTCAGAACGGCGGATTTTGGAGCAGCTTCCGGAAATAGAACTGATACGGGGGCCGGAAGCGATGAAATTTATTTTTAAGATGTCCCCGGAGGAAAGAGAATCGATGCGGGCTGAGTATGCCGAAGTCCTTGACGGCCTGAGCCGGCAGCTTGAGGCGGGAAGCCTGGCGGCCGAAGTTATTTTCCTGGATGAAGTCCTCTATGCCGTCAGCCGGGAAATGGTGGATGAGGCAAAGCTTCTTGCCCTTTTAAAAAAGGGAGGGGACCGGGAATGGATTCTCACAGGAAGATATACGGGCGGGCCGCTTTTTGAGGCTGCGGATTATATATCGGAAATACACAAGAAAAAACATCCTTTTGATGACGGTATAGCGGCCAGAAAGGGTATCGAATTTTAGCGGGAGGAAAAAATGCTGGATGATATAGAATTTGTAAAACCGGGAGAGATTGAGGCGCGCAGTATGGAGATTATCGCCGAAGAGCTTGGAGAGACACCGTGGAAGGAACCGGAATTTTCCGTAGTTCGCCGCTGCATCCATACGTCGGCGGATTTTGACTATCATACGAATTTGAAATTTTCGGAGGAAGCCTGTAAAAAGGGAATCCGGGCGCTGCGCAGCGGTGCGGATATTGTCACCGATACCCGGATGGCCATGTCAGGAATCAACAAGCGGCGCTTGGCTGAGTACGGAGGCAGGTGCATTGTTTTATTGATGACGAGACCGTGATAAAAGAAGCGAAAGAACGGGGGGTGACCCGCTCAGCCATATGTATGGAACGGGGAGCGGCCATAAAGAAACCGGTCATTTTTGCCATCGGAAATGCACCGACCGCCCTGATTCGGCTTTATGAGCTGGTTGAGAGCGGCGCAGTAAAACCGGAGCTGGTTATCGGTGTTCCCGTAGGATTTGTCAATGTGGTGGAGTCTAAGGCGTTGTTTATGAGGACAAGGGTGCCATGGATTATTGCCGTAGGACGGAAGGGCGGAAGCAATATTGCGGCGGCCATATGCAACGCCCTGTTATACTATAAAGATGAAGTGGAGTTTTAGGGATGGAACGGATTATATTGATGGTACTCCGGCTCCTTTATAAGGTGCCGGGATGGTGGCGGAAGGTCTGCCGTTATGGTGCAGATGAGAATTTTGAGGTATATGATGAGGAGCAGCGGTATGCTCTTTTGCAGGAGGTGACGACCCGGGCAAACCGGGCCGGAAGGGTCAAGGTGGAGTGTTACGGCCTGGAAAATCTTCCGAAGGAAAATGGTTATATTTTGTTTCCAAATCATCAGGGACTTTTTGATACGCTGCTCTTTTTTGAAACGCATGGCCGTTTTACTTCTTTTGTTATGAAGAAGGAGGTTGCCAATGCGCTTCTTGTCAAACAGATTGGGCGCATGGTCCGTGCGAAGGCCATGGACCGTTCTGATGTGCGTCAATCGATGACGGTCATCAAGGAGGTGGCTGAGGAAGTAAAGCAGGGCAGAAATTATATTATATTTGCCGAAGGGACGCGGAGCCGCGAGGGGAATAAGCTTCTGAATTTTAAAGGCGGGGCCTTTAAGAGCGCCGTTTATGCAAAATGCCCGATTGTACCGGTGGCAATCATAGATTCCTATAAAGCCTTTGATATTCATTCGATTAAGAAAATGACGGCGCAGATTCATTATCTGGAACCTTTGAGCTATGAAGAATATAAAGGAATGAAAACGGTGGAAATTGCAGCCATTGTTAAAGCCAGAATTGAAGCGGCAATTGAGCAGTATGCACCGGAGAAGAGTGAAAACATTGTGAATTGAATTGACTTTATCATTGTAAGATGTTAAGATATAAATAACGATGTCAAATTTTACAGTGTTAAAGGGTGGGATTGACTATGAATAAGAAGATACGTACGCCGGCGGTGGAGACGTTGTTTGAAGCAATCATTCAGTTGCAATCGGTGGACGAGTGTTTTGATTTTTTTGAGGACCTGGCGACAATTAATGAAATTCTTTCTTTGTCCCAGAGATTTGAAGTGGCCAGAATGCTTCGTCAGCATAAAACCTATCTTGAGATTGCGGAGAAAACAGGTGCATCGACAGCGACGATTAGCCGTGTCAACCGTTCTCTGAATTATGGAAATGATGGATATGATATGGCGATTCAGCGTATTCAGGAAAAGAAAGACTAGTTAAAAAGCACCTGTTTCTCGGAGGGAGAAACAAGTGCTTTTTCATTTTTTCTTTTTGGCCGCAGATTCATTATCCAGAAAATCGGCGGAGTCAATGAGTTTTTCAATGAGCTGTTTTTTCATATAGACATCATAGGAGAGCAGCGAGATGACAGATAATAACTGGAGGTATTCCTGTTCGTCTCCCGGACAGTCTGAGAAAATCTGCTGCGCATCTTCGAAGAGGCGCTGAACGTCTTCGCCAATCCGTTTGGCCTGTTCGGGTTCTCTGTCCATAATGTGACTATAAAGCCAGGTCATATCCGTGCCGTTTTCATTTTTAAAATACTGGTTGACCATTGGCGTCAGCAGTTTTTGAATATCATTGATTGAAAGTATGTTTTTAAAATAGTAGATGAATATGAGAAGCAGCATATGGTCTTTGGAATATTTTTTCTTTTCCGGCGGCGGAAGCAGGCGATTCTTTGCATAATTGTTAATCATGGTTTTAGTGAGAATCTTGTCCTCCGGATACCGTTTGGAATGTTCCAGGTGTTCATCCATAAAAGTTGTCACCTGGTCCATATAGAGATTAATATTCGGCACCTCCGAAGCGGAAATCGGAGGATGGGCTTCTATATGTGAGATAAATTCATCGAATATTTTCCGGATGGAAGGATAATCATTCATAAGACACACACTCCTTTGCTATGTTTTATTATATCGGATTTACAAAAAATGTCAATCAAAACACAATATATAGTTTTTAAAACTACTTTAGAGATGGAGGAAATTCATGGAAGAATATTATAAAGAAGATTATGAAGAAAATCGGAGGTTGAGCGCCAGAGCAGGGAACCGGATTTTGTGTATAACGACGGTGATTATGATTGGCATACAGTTTTTAATGGTTTTTCTGGGAGTTTATGGAACATTGCCGCTGGTGTTGGGAACCCAGTTGTCTGTACTGTTAATTCCTATTATCGGCGCTTTGATTTCGGGGACGGATATAAAAGAGACCTTCAGAATACGTCCGGTGTCCTTTAAGGTTGTGATATTTTCTCTTTTAATTATCCTGTGTTCCTATCCCATCGTAGCGCTGCTGAATTTAATATCCATGCTTTTTGTGGAAAATGCGGTGGCAGAGACGGCGGTGGGATTGTATAATCATGGATTTATTGTTTCCATGCTGGTCATGGCCGTGTGCCCGGCCATTGGAGAAGAATTTTTAATGCGCGGCGTCGTTTACCGGAGTTATCGGAAAAAATCGCCGGTTCTGGCCTGGATTTTATCCGCGGTCATTTTCGGATTGCTTCATATGAATTTTAACCAGATGCCTTATGCGATTTATCTCGGTCTGATTATGGTATTGATGATGGAAGCTACGGATTCGATTGTAACGCCGATGTTCATGCACTTTTTTATGAATGGCATTTCAACCTTGTCCGGGTTTTTCTCAGAGGATACGCTGGAGGATATGTCCGGAGCCGCCTATAATGCGGAAAGTCTGTTTAGTACCGGAAATGAAATGCGTATGGTTTTGATATCCGTGGGAATCATGGCAATCATTATGATACCACTGGTTATTTTAATTATTAAAGCAACTTTTCGTATAAATGGCCGGAGATTTTCCGATGCTTTTAGAAAAGAAGAGCCGGTTTACAGCCGCTATGCGCTTCCCGAGGTAGATGACACGGAAAATATACTGGACCCGTGGCTGGTCATTGCCATATTGGTGATGGTGGTTATTACGGCGATGAATACGTTTATGTAGTGTGGTAAATAAAGGCTGCGTAAAAACGTTGTGAAAGGAAGGCGAATTTTTTGAAAAGTCAGGTTATTTTGCTTAAATGCGATGCGTATGACAGGAAAAAAATATATGAAGAACTTTTATGGGGAATTGAACAGCTTGGCGGCATTACCCGGTTTGTCCGGTCGGAGGAAAGAATTCTCTTAAAACCCAATCTGCTTCGGAAAGCGGAGGCGGACAGTTCGGTGGTAACCCACCCGCTGGTTGTCGCGGCTGCGGCTGAGATTTTAAAAGGGGCGGGCTGCGAACAGATTTCTTACGGCGATTCGGCGGGAGTCGGCTCGATGGAGAAAATTGCGGAGGCCTGCGGCCTGGCTTCGGAGATGGAGCGGCTAAATATACCGGCGGCAAACTTCAATGAAAGTGTCCGCGTTTCTTACCCACAGGGAAAGATGGCAAAGCAGTTTCATATGGCGAGGGCTGTTCGGGAGACAGATGCTCTCATAAATATATGTAAAATGAAAACCCACCAGTTGGAGCGGATGACCGGAGCTGTGAAAAATATGTATGGCTGTATTCAGGGACTTCATAAGGCGAAAGGACATACAAAATATTCCAATGCGGAAAGCTTTGCACGGATGCTTGTGGACCTAAACCGTTATGTCCGGCCGAGGCTGTATATTATGGACGGTATTACGGCGATGGAGGGCAATGGTCCGGCTTCGGGAACGCCGGTGCATATGGGCGTTATGCTCATGGCTGCGGACCCGGTAGCCCTGGACAGCGTGTGCTGTGCGTTGATGAACCTTGCGCCGGAGCTGGTGCCGACCAATGTCCAGGGAGAAAAGATGGGGCTGGGCGTATGGCAGGAAAATGCAATCGAGGTGGTCACAAGGGAAGGAATTCTGACCACTTCCCAGGTGAGAGAAAGCTTTGGAAAGAAGGATTACGATGTGAACCGGGGACGGGAGGTGCGCCGCCTTTGGCGCCAGATTCGCTGGATTTCCAGACATTTCCAGAGAAAGCCCTACATTGTGGAAAACCGCTGTATTCGCTGCGGGATTTGTGTGGAGGCCTGTCCGGTGGAAGGCAAGGCCATTCATCTTAAAAAGCCATCCGCGCCGGTTTATGATTACAAAAAATGTATTGCCTGCTTTTGCTGTCAGGAAATGTGCCCGAAAAAAGCCATTCAGGTGAAATAAAGACCGTCCGGACGGTAATTTTGCTAAAAAATGAGGAACGCATAAAACCTCGCCGGAATACTATATAGTAGTTTAAATGGGAGGTTAGTTATGCGAAAAAAATGTTTGGTTATCGGAACGGTTTTGGCCATGCTGGCCGTGACTTTGACAGGCTGCGGCAAGAGTACGGCCGGATTGACAAAGGTTCGGCTTCAGGAAGTGGCCCACTCCATTTTTTATGCGCCGATGTATGTGGCGTTGGAAGAGGGATACTTTAAAGAAGAAGGATTGGATGTGGAACTGACTAACGGCAATGGGGCCGATAAGGTAATGACGGCCATGATTGCCGGCGAGGCGGATATCGGATTTATGGGGCCGGAGGCAACGATTTATGTGTATAATGAAGGCAACTCCGATTATGCCGTTAATTTTGCTCAATTGACCCAGCGGGCCGGCAATTTTCTCGTGAGCCGGTCAAATGACCAGAACTTTTCCTGGTCCGATTTGAAGGGAAAAACAGTCATTGGCGGTCGGGCCGGTGTCTGACCAAATACAATGTAACTTTAGACTTTATTTTAGCCCTCTTTGGCTATGAAAAACGTCTTGGTTATTTGTATTCTGTAAGATATAATAACAATATAGTTATTCATTGATATATGGAAAGGATGTGGGCATATGTCAGAACAGTTGAGAAAACAAATCAATTATACAGTTGTCTGTGTAAATGAATTTGCAAGGAAAAACAAGCTTCATCCACGAGTCGCTTTTTTATATTTATATGACCATAAAGGAATTGACTTTTTAAAAGAAAACTATGAAATTGAACATACATTGTCTTTGGAAGATGCTATCGAGGATTTAGAAATCATATGTAAGAATAACGGAGGGAAACTGGATTGAGATTATATCATGGCTCAAATATTGAGATTAATGAAATTGATTTTTCAAGATGTCGGCCATACAAAGATTTTGGACAAGGATTCTATCTCACTACAATTCAAGGACAGGCTGAAAGAATGGCAAAACGGGTGTCACGGATTTATGGTGGGATACCTTGTGTAACTGTCTTTGAATTTGATGAAACCGCATTGCGTAACCCTGATTTAAATTGCTGAATTTTTGAAAAACCATCAAAAGAATGGGCATATTGTTCAGAATGAATATTAAGATGGCATATAAGGAGGACGTTCCTGAATTGAGACGTCCTCCTTATTGCTTTTAGGGTTCCAACCTAAAGGTTGAAGAAAATTATTTTTTATTGGTTTTTAAGAAAGAATTTAAGAATATGGTCACCAACGCAAACAACTTCGTCCCTCTGGTTTACAACGGTGAGTCTTCCGATTGTTTTTTTGGTTTCATGGTTTACATCAATTAGTTCATAGGATACGTTTAATGTGTCGCCGAATAACACAGGTTTAATGAAACGGACATGCTCATATCCAGCGGAAAGATAGCTGATGCCGGCTTCTTCCATTTCCTGAAATTTGGCGTCAAGAAGTACAGTTTCAGCGGCGCTTGCAATGGACAATGTCAGCATACCATGAGCAACGCGTTCACCGATATCTGTTGTTTTCATATACTGTTCATTTAAATGGGCACGGTTCATATCGCCGGAAATACCTGCGAAGTTGTAGACATCGGATTCGCTTACAGTTTTAGAAAAATGTGTTGTGAATCCCAGTTCATAGGGTACTTTGAAATCGTTCATAATAAATCTCCTTTACTTCATTAAAATTTCATTGGGTGGGACCAATCAGTTACCCTAATATACAGCAATTTTTGTGCCAACTTTTATTACTTTAAAGTTTCCAAATTCAGGTTATGGCGTTTCAGAATACGGTAAAGACGTGAACGTGGAATTTGCAGTTGGCTGGCGGTTTTTGTTATGTTGTAATTGGTTTTTTCTAATGTTTCCAGGATAATATCTCTTTCCAAATAAGCCAGCATGGCGTCAAGACTGTCGTTTTCAAATGAATTTTTAGCTTTTGTGTTCACATGGCTTTGTATAATTTGTGACGGAATATCGTGCAGTTCGATGGTGTTCGAATCGGACATATAGTAAATACGCTCGATAATATTCGATAATTCCCGGATATTTCCGGGCCAATCATAATTTAGAAGTACATTTTCAGCGGATTTTGAAAGATTCTTGGTGATTCCCTGTGTCTGACATAATTTATTTAAAAAGTGGCTGATTAATATAGGAATATCATCCTTCCGTTCCCGTAAAGGCGGCACATTAACGTTCAATATATTGAGACGGTAATACAAATCTTCACGAAATTGACCGTCTTGAACCATTTGTTCAAGGTTACGGTTCGTTGCGGTGATGACACGGACATCAATTGGGATAGGCGCGTTACCGCCAATACGCGTCACTTCCTTTTCCTGAAGGACACGGAGCAGCTTGGCCTGTACAAATAAAGGAAGCTCGCCGATTTCATCAAGAAATAGTGTGCCATGATTGGCCGCCTCAAATTTACCCATGGAACCGTTGCGTTTAGCACCTGTAAAAGAACCGCCCATATAACCGAAGAGTTCTGATTCTAGAAGGTTTTCCGGGATAGCGGCACAATTCACACATATCAGCGGGTAGGCGTTTCGATGACTGTATTGGTGGATGGAATGGGCGACGAGTTCCTTGCCGGAACCGCTTTCTCCGGTAATAAGGACCGTAGATGGACTCTCGGCCAGTTTATAGATGGTGTTTTTCATAGCTTTAATTGGCTGGCTTTCACCAAGTATACTATTGATAGAATATTTTGCGCCTTTAAGGCTGGTCAATTCTTTTTTATATTGTTCAAGGTCATGATGCAGCTGTTTGTTTTGCAGGGTCAGAGAGAAGAGGTCATACATGTTTTGGAAAACAACAATTCCAAAACAGGCCACAGCCTCGTCATTTTCAATGACCGGAATCAAATTGCATACAGCCTCCAAATCTCGGGAATAGGAATCTACATATTTATGATAGACGCCAAATAACGGTTTTTTTGTCTTTAAAACCATTGGAAGACGACTATTGCTTATGAAATGACGGACATTTTTTCCTAAAAAATTCATATCATTCACATGAAGATAAGATTTATAAGCATCATTGAGAAAGATAATATTTTCATCTTTATCAATAATAATCATAGGAATAGGGAGTGTCTGGAAGATGGTTTTTACAACTTCCAAATCAGAAAAACCGACATTTGTAATGGACAATTGGTTCTGTGGTTTCATATGAGTGACTCCTTTCATTAAACTATAAGCCAGGATGCCTTTATTATAATGTAAAATAAATTAAAAATAAACGATATTATGTGAAATAATAGGAATAATATCTTTGAAATCAGTGATAAAATTCTAAAATAATCAAAAAAAATGTAGCAGATTAGGACAGAGTGTCTCAAACTGCTACATTTTTGCGTGAAAAAGAATAATAAAGAAAATATGAATCGGGCAGATATTTTGCAATTTCAGGAAAAAATGATGGAGAAGGGAAATTGGCATGTTTTTTGCGAAATATAGAAAGTGAAGGGAAATTTATAACAGCATTTAAAGAGTTGGGACTAATCAGAAATGCTGTTATTAAGGGGCTTCGAACAGTAACAAAAACAAAAGACTAAGGAGGGTATGATATGTCCAGTGTTGCATTATCCGGTATCGGAATTTTATTGTCACTTGTTGTGATGACCATTTTTGCTTTCAAAGGAGTAAGTACGGTTATTTGTGGATGTGTGGCGGCTTTAATCACTATCGTGTTAAGTGGTCTGCCGGTTCTTGAAACAATGTCATCCAATTACATTCTGGGTGTGGCTTCTTTCTTTATTTCTTATTTTCTGATTTTCTTATTAAGTAGTATCATGGGTAAGATTTATGAACAGACGGGTGCCGCGAAGGCAGTCGGCGAAAAGCTGGCAAGAACCTTTGGACCAAAGATGGCTATGGCGGCCGTTGTTGTTTCTACGGCAATTTTAATTTATGGAGGTATAACATCCTTTGTGGTTATTTTTGCTATTTTTCCAATAGCGCTGGTTCTTTTCGAAGAAGCGGATATTCCTACGAGACTGATTCCGGGCGCGGCCACGTTAGGACTTTGGAGTTTTGCCATGACAGGACCGTTTTCAACACAAATTCAGAATATTATTCCGATGAATTACTTAGGCACAAGCTCAATTGCAGCTTTAGGACCTGGCGGTCTGACAGCAATTTTGTGTTTTGGTATTGGGGTTATTTATTTAATGTGGGAAGAAAAGAAAGCGAAGAAAAAAGGGGAACATTTTGTATTCCCGGCGCATGTACAAAAGTTGGAAGATACAAAAGAAAAACCCAATTGGTTTATTGCTTTGATTCCGATTTTATTTGTAATTATTTCATTCAATGCGTTCCAGTTAAACATTGTATATGCATTGTTGATTACAGATATTATGGCAATCGTATTGTTTTTTAAATATTTCCCGGAGAGAAATTTTATGAAAGCCATTAATGATGGGGCGGCCGGCGCCGTTACCGTTATTATTAATACGGCGGCAATCGTTGGATTCGGTTCGGTTGTAAAGATGACGCCATTCTATACGTATGCCGTAGATACCATCGTAAATTTACAGATGAATCCATATGTGCTTAGTTTTGCATCAACCAATATTTTTGCCGGATTGATGGGTTCTTCTTCCGGTTCCCTTGGTTTGTTTTATGAATCCCTTGGCGATTTGATGCTTGAATATGGTCAGGCCGGATATAATCTGGAATTTATTCACAGATTGAGTTCGGTTGGCTGTGCGGGATTGGATTCGCTTCCATACTGCGGCGCTATTATTTCCGTATTGAATGTATGCGGTGTTACACATAAAGAAGGATACTTTCCGATTTTTATTAATTGTACGGTAATTCCGATTCTGGTGGGCGCTTTTGTATTATTGCCGCTTTGTATGTTGTTAGGATAAGGGATAGATTCAGGAGGAAAAGTATGAAAGAAATAGTAATTGTAAGTGCGGCACGAACACCATTTGGAAAATTTGGAGGCACACTTAAAAATTTCAAAGCGACGGATTTGGGCGGCTTTGCAATAAAAGAGGCGTTAAAACGCGCCGGAATTAGCGGTGACCAGGTAGATGAAGTTGTGTATGGTATGGTTGTTCCGGCAGGACAGGGACAGATTCCGGGACGGCAGGCTTCAATCAAAGGCGGTATCCCGCACAGCGTTCCGGTTGTAACCATTAATAAGGTATGCGGCTCTGCCTTGAAGGCAGTAACGCTCGGCGCTCAGATGATTAAGGCAGGAGATGCAGAAGTTATTGTGGCGGGCGGTATGGAAAGCATGAGCAATATTCCATATGTACTCCCGAATATGCGTTGGGGAAGCCGTATGAATGATGTCAAAGCGAAAGACGCTATGGTATTCGATGGGCTTTGGTGCCCTGAAAATGATGTGCATATGGCTGTTATCGGAGGTTCTGTAGCCGCAGAATATCATGTAACTCGTGAAATGCAGGATGCCTGGTCATTCAGAAGTCAACAGCGCTGGGCAGCGGGTGAAGCAAAGGGAAAATTTGAAGATGAAAGATTTCCGGTGGAGGTTTCCGGCCAAAAAGGGCAGGTTACTCTTTTTACAAAAGATGAGGCGCCCCGTCCGGAAACAACGCTGGAAGGCTTGAGTAAATTATCTCCATTGTTTGTTGAAAATGGTACGGTTACTGCGGGTAATGCTCCTGGTACAAACGATGGTGCTTCTGCCATTGTGCTTATGAGCAGGGATAAGGCGGAAGCGCTTGGCGCTCCGATTTTGGCAACCATTAAAGGGTATGCACAGGCTTCCAGGGAATCCCGTTATATTGCGACGGTTCCGGGACTGGCAATTCAGGAGTTGATGGCCAAAAATAATCTGACAGTCGGAGATTTTGATTTAATAGAAATTAATGAAGCCTTTGCGGCCGTTCCGTTAGTCAGTTGTCTTGGTATTCTCGGAATGACTTCGGAGGAAATGGATGAAAAGGTCAATGTAAACGGCAGCGCAGTCGCCGTTGGGCATCCAATCGGAGCAACAGGCGCTCGTATTCTTATGACTTTAATCTATGAGTTAAAGCGTTCCGGTAAGAAAAGCGGTGTTGCGGCGATTTGTTCCGGCATGGCACAGGGCGACGCTGTATGGGTGGAAGTTGAGTAACAGCTAAATATATTAAAGGAGATATTCTATTATGAGAAGATTTGAAGGGAAAACAGTTTTAATCACGGGAGGCTCCGGAGGACTTGGTTCTGCACAATGCAAAAAATTTGCCGAACAGGGAGCAAATTTAGCTATTAATTATGTAAATATTGGGAATTTGGCCGAAGAAACACAGAAGCTTGCCGACGAATTAACGGCGGCTTACGGCGGTGAACATCGCATTTATCCGGCGGATATCAGTAAGGAAGAGGATGTTGCGATTATGGTGGAAAGCGTCAAAAGTGATTTTGGAAAGATTGATGTTTTGGTGAATAATGCGGGCATTTCGATAAATGCATCGACATGGAAGTATCCGGAGGATGCCTGGGAAAAAGTTATCGGAGTTAATCTGACCGGCGCCTTTCATTGTATTAAAGCCGTATTGCCGCTTATGAGGGAACGTACATATGGAAGAATCATTAATCTGAGTTCAGTTGTGGGTATCACGGGCGCTATGGGGACCGTAGCCTATGGCGCTTCAAAGGCCGGATTGATTGGAATGATGAAAACAGTTGCACGTGAGGTGGCTGCAAAAAATATTACAATTAACTGTGTTGCACCGGGATATATTAATGCGGGAATTATCCGGGATGTTCCCGAGCGTTTTATGGAGGATAATGTGGTTCCTTCCATACCAATGAAACGCTTGGGTGAAGCGGAGGATATCGCAAATGCAATTGCATTTCTTGCATCGGATGAGGCAAAGTATATTACGGGAGCTGTAATACCGGTTGATGGCGGATTCGCAATGTAAAAATAAATGAGAAAAATGTAAAAGGCTTCGCAGTTTGTACAACTGCGGGGCTTTTTTTCAGACTTTTTGGCCAATGTGATAGCGCTGGTAAATGGGACATGCAACAATACACGCCGGAAATCATAAGATAACGATAAGATAAATAAGGTGTGATTAAGCTTGAGGAAACCAACCTATTATCTTTGGAAAGATGACTTTTCTACCCAGGAGGAATTTGAAAAAGTGAAGGAGGAATATAGAAATTTAGGATTTCGGGTTGTCACCTATTTAAACGGACGAAGTGAAAAAAGTATTCATGATGAATTAAAGGCCATTATAAAAAATCATTTAAAGGAAGTGGAGGAATGAATGTCGGATATGTACGTCTGTCAAGAGATGATGATAAAAAAAATTATGTTTCTATTGAAAATCAGAAACTGATTATTAATCAATTTGCAGCTGAACAAAATCTTACGATAGACCGCTGGTATGAAGACGACGGTATTTCCGGTTATAAATTTGAACGTCCCGGATTTAACCAATTAATGGACGATTTAGAGAAAGATATTGATATTGTATTTGTAAAGGATTTTTCTCGTCTTGGCCGTCACAATGCCAAAGTTCTTCTTCTTTTAGATGAATTTCGGGAACGCGGCAAACAGTTAATTGTTATTGATGATAATTATGATTCAAGGAGTACAGAAGATGATACCATCGGCATCAAAACATGGTATAATGAAAGATATGTAAAAGATACCAGCAAAAAAATACGTCGTGCCATTAGAGCCCGACAAAAAGAAGGTACTTTGGTGACACAGCCGCCATTTGGTTATAAGAGAAATAAAAAAGATAAATCAAAAATTGAAATTGTACCAAAAGAAGCGGGGTATGTGGCGCAGGTTTTTGATTTGTATTTACATGGTTACGGTTATCGTAAGATTGCCAATTACATGACAGAAAAAAATGTTCCGACACCATCTATGATTCGCCATGAGAAAGAATTGGAAGAGGGAAAACTTACGAAACGCCGCATGGCTGTGGAATGGTCCGATTCGATGGTCAAAGATATACTTGCTAATGATTTTTATATCGGAACCCTGCGTTTGCGGAAACGCTCCAGGTGTACCGTTCATGGAAAGGATAAACGTGTTCCCAGGAATGAACAGTATGCTTTTGAGAATCATCATCCGGCTATTATTGACAGGGAGACCTTTGACCTGGTTCAAAGTATGAAAAAGAAGCGTATAAAAAGTCATTATCGCGGCAGCCACGGTAAAGGGGCGGATTCAGAAATCATAAATCCATTCGGAAGCTGCCTGTTTTGTAAAAATTGTAAAAGCCGTTTGACGCCTATTCGACGGATGACCTCTGACCGTATCCGTAAATATTATATATGTACAACCTACAATACAAAAGGTAAGCGTTATTGCCCTGAGGCTCATCTTATTGAAGAAGGGGAATTGATGAAGGATGTTATAACCTACATCCGCTTTTGCCGGGATACTTTTTGCAAAGATATTGCTTCATATGAACTGAATGATTTTAATGTTGGGGAAAAAACAGTTGAGGAAAAATATTCCGAAATTCGAAAGGGTATTAATGAATGTAAGAATCGGCTGAAAATTTTATTGACACAAAAAAATAAGGATTTGGCCAATGCCTATGGAAATGAAGAGATTATTAACGAAAGTTATGCCGCCTTGCAAAAGGATATCCTTTTGCAGCTTCATGGATTGGAAATGAATTTGCAAGAATTGGAGGATATCCGTCTGAAAACAGGGAATAAAAAAGAAAAATTTCAAAATGCCCTGAGTGTGATTGATGATATTATTGAAAAAGGAATTTTGGACCGAAAGGATGTGGAAATGCTGATTGAACGCATTGAAATAGATGCGGACGGTTTCCCGGAGATTGAATTAAAGCCGTGTTTAACAGGTTTGACACAGTATGGTCCCATCCGAAAAATGAATCATTGTGAAAACGAAATTATTTATCAGGTTATGAAATCAATTCTCGAAGATGACAGAGAATTTACTTCTGCAAAATATTTATCGAAAGCATTAGCGGATAAGGGGTATTCTAAATGCGAAAAAAATATTGTTCTGTATATTAAACTCATGATGGAAATGAGAATTATAGAACCAGGCGGTAATTCCTTAAAACCATATAGGATAATTCGGCCAAAGACGGAAATACAGGCAATAGTGACAGATTTTCGGCGACGAATGTTGCTTGATAATGATGCTGCCTATGTTTATAATTTACATGAATATGGTGCAAACAGGTGGTATGCCTCAGATGGTTTTTGAGTATATTCTCAAGATGAACGGCATCGACCCGGCGACGGATTTGACAATCATCCAGAACATTGATTTCGGTGTGACCGCCGAAGCCTTTGTCGGCGGCACGGGTGATTACACGGTGGAATTTGAACCATTTGCCACAGGAATTGAAAAAGACGGCGGCGGTTATGTTATCGCATCTCTTGGCGTGGATTCGGGCTATGTGCCTTATACCTGTTTTTCGGCTCTCGGTTCTTATATGAATGAACATCCTGAGATTATCGAAAGCTTTACCCGGGGTATCCAAAGGGGACTGGACTACGTGAATAGTCACAGCAGCGAAGAGATTGCGAAAATTATCCAACCTCAGTTCGAGGAAACGGATTTTGATACACTGAAAACGATTGTGGAGCGATACCACAGTCAGGATACATGGAAAACAGATACAATTTTTACGGAGGATGCCTTTGAACTTCTGCAAAATATTTTGGAAGAAGCAGGCGTTCTCGATAAACGAGTGGATTATGATGCACTGGTAACCACTCAGTTTTCGAAATAGTAAGTAAAATGCGCCGGGCGCGGCCGTAAAAGTGATTCGGTCTTTTGCGCCCGGACGCATCCGGTAGACGGAGGTGAGAATATGCGTTTAAACCGGCTGCGTATTCAAAATTTTAAATCCATCCGGGATATGGAAATCCTGGATATTGAAAATGTTCTGATTTTGGTCGGAAAAAATAATGCGGGAAAAACGGTTGTTCTGGATGCTCTGCGTATTTTGGACGATACCTACAGAATCCAGGAAAATGACTTTAATGTGGAAGCGGGAAATATTGAAATCGATGTGGATTTGCAGTTGGACGGCGAAGACCTGCGGATGTTCAATGAGGAAGGGATTGTCAGCAATTATAAACGTTATGACCTGTGGCTTCGGGAATTTAAAAGTCGATTGCCCTCTTATGACGGCGATACGGGAATTTTGAACTTCCGGCTGACAGTCAACCGAAATGGGCAGCGCCGTTACGGTGACGGAATTCGGAAGCATAACAGTTCTATTGTTCAGGTGATTCCGAAGTTTTATTATATCGACAGTATGCGGCATTTTCAGGATATCCAGGATGATATTTTTCTCTGTCAGGAGAGCGAATGGACCGGACGGCTTAGAGACGGACGGTGCCTTTTTGATGCGGGAAAGGAGTGCCGACGGTGTTTTCATTGTATTGGAAAAATTGAGCAGAAAACTCCGGCCGAGTTGAATGTACTGGAGACAGCCCGTCTCTTTGAGTACAAGCTTTACCAGGGAAATTTTAACCGGTTTGCGGACAGTGTCAATGATTATTTCCATAAAAACGGCGGTCAGAGCGAGGATATTTATTATTATATGGCCGAAAATATGGCGGATTTGTGCAAGGTCAGCGGTTTTGTGAGGAATCGGGAGCGGGATGTGGAAATGCCTTTGTCCCAAATGGGAACAGGTATGCGGTGCATTTACATATTGTCCCTGCTGGAAGCCTATATTTATGGAGGAAAGCGGATTCCGTGTATTATTCTTATGGAGGACCCGGAAATTTTTCTTCATCCGAGACTTCAAAAGGTAGCCGGAGAAATTTTATATCGGCTGTCAAAGACAAATCAGGTGATTTTTACGACCCATTCTCCGAATATGCTCTTTAACTTCACATCCAACCAAATCCGTCAGGTTATGATGGACAGAGATTGGTATTCCATTGCCAAAAAACCTTCGGATGTGGATAAGATTCTGGATGATTTGGGCTATACGGCAAATGATTTAATGAATGTGAACTTCGTCTTTATTGTGGAAGGAAAACAGGATAAAAGCCGTCTGCCCCTTCTTTTGGACAAGTATTATTCGGAAATCCTGGATGCGGAGGGAAAGCCCTACCGGGTGGCAATCATTACAACCAACAGTTGTACCAATATTAAGACCTATGCGAACCTGAAATATATGAATAAGCTTTACCTGAAAGACCAGTTTCTCATGATTCGCGACGGGGACGGCAAAGACCCGGAAAAGCTGGCCAACCATCTTTGCAGGTATTATGATGAATGTCGTGTCCGGGACGTGGACAAGATGCCGAAAGTTACCCGGCGTAATGTCCTGATTTTAAAATACTATTCCTTTGAAAATTATTTTTTAAATCCTGAGGTTATGGTAAAAATTGGAATTTTGGACACGGTGGATACTTTTTATGATATACTGTTTGATAAATGGAACGAATATCTTTATCGTTTAAAGAGCGGACGGCATTTTACCGAAGTGACCGGAGCAGACATAAAAAGCCCGGAAGATATCCGCAAACACATAGAAGCGTTTAAAATCTATATGCGGGGCCATAATTTATATGATATTTTTTATGGACGTTATAAAAAGAGCGAAAAAGAAATTCTGAAAGCCTATATTGATGCGGCGCCCCGGGAGACGTTTAAAGATATTCTGGATGCCATTGATAAATTTGTTTATTTTGAAAATCGAGTGAAAGAAGGGACATCATGAAAATAGAGCTGGATACCCATACCCACACGCTGGCCAGCGGTCATGCCTATAATACAATTACGGAAATGATTGACGCGGCGGTGGAAAAGGGCCTGAAACTTTTGGCTATCACAGAGCATGCGCCGGCCATGCCGGGAAGCTGTAAAGATTTTTATTTTTACAATCTGAAAATTTTGCCAAGATTCCAGAAAGGTATAGAGCTGATGTTTGGCGTGGAATTAAATATTATGGATGACACGGGTCGGGTCGATTTGCCGGAGCGGTATATAGACTGTACCGACCTTCGAATTGCAAGCCTTCATCCGCCTTGCATAACGCCTGGAACAATGGAAGAAAATACGGCGGCCATGCTGGGCGTGATTCATAATCCCCGGGTGGATATTTTGGGACACCCGGACGACGGACGTTATCCTCTGGATTATGAGCGGGTCATCGCTGAGGCGAAGAAATACGGTAAAATTGTGGAGTTGAATAATAATTCTATGAGCCCATTAAATTCCAGAACCAATGCCCGGGAAAATGATTTGATTATTCTGGACTTGTGTAAAAAATACGAAGTGCCGGTAGTGATGAATACGGATGCCCATGCCAGCTTTATGGTGGGCGATTTGACGGAGGCTGTCTCTGTGGTTGAAGAAGCAGACTTTCCACAGGAATTGCTGCTCAATGATTCCGTGGAAAAATTCAAGCGTTTCTTGAGCGAGGGCAGAAAACGTTCCGAAGCATTGAAAAAGAATTAAATATTGTAAGGATGATTCAGGATAAAGAGGAACCAGACCTGCGGCGGTTTGATTCCTCTTTCAATTGCTTTTGGCAACTTTCGGTTTAAAAAGTTTTTAAAGCATGGACTAATTGACTCTTTCAATGAAAGGCGGCAGCCATCTTCCGTCAATTGCTGTTTCATCCGGAATATAAATACGGAGGCATACCTCAAAATCCACCTCGTCACCTACAGGCAGCCAGTTCGCACGTTTAGATTCGTCCGGAGCGTCACGCTGAATGAATATATCCAGACTGCCATCGGAGTTATATACAAAATCGTTTTCTGCTGAGCTAACTTTATATATTCCCTCTCTATTTTCTATCAAATATAAATCATCAAGGGTATACACACTAAATGACCAATAGCCGTCCTCTTTCACCGGAGGAAAAGCATCTGCATCGAGGTGAATAACATATTTATACTTGCCGTTTAGCTGATTACCGTCTTTGTCAAGCTCTGCTTGTGGATACAATGAAGCTTTGGCAGGATTGCAACCGGGACCCCAATGTATACTGAATGCTCTTTCATAATAATCGCTTCCAGGCAGAGGCGTATCAATCGAAAAATATTCCCAACCGTTTCTATTAAAGCCCATTTCATCCCTGTTTAATTTAACTGTCTGAGGGATTGTTTTAATCTTCTGAATAAGTGCTTCATCTTTAAATTGTGACAGAGAGAATTTTCCTCCCGGTTTAATACCGTATTTTTCGAATTTTGCAGCATATTCAATATCCTCCGGTACAATCGGATTAGCTATAGAATATTCATTAAAAATTGTAAAATAACTTTCTGCATCTAATTCTTTCATTTTAAAATAGAAATTGTAATCATATTCGGGATTGTACTCTCCGTCAGGAAAGGTATAGTCTTTTCCGTAGCTTTCATATGGGACGAAATAGGTTCCCTTTTGATACTTTCTGACGTTTTCAATATCATTATCACTGTTTAAAAAAATTTGAACTCTAAGTAAAACAGATACCAAGCTGGTAGGAAATTCAACATGGGTAAACCCTTCGGGAATAATGCCTTCGAAAGCTGGCCCAGTAATGAAATAATCGCCCTCTTCGCGTCCTCCGAGACCGCCGCTGCCTATAATTTCCCTGAAATCACCATAGCCATCTAGGAACAGGATAGTGTAAAACCTATCTGTTTTAGGTTTGTGAAGTACCAGGGCGTCTTTTTCAAGCTTAAGTACACCAAATGAATAGACGGTATCCATATTAGGGCCTCCGGGCTTACGTTCTTCAGGGGTCCACACATTTTTATTATGTAAAAACTGATTATACGGCGCACGCTCGGAATTGGCCTTTACTGTATTTGTTTTTGCTCTGCTGTAAAGCACCATTTGCACCAGCGGATATGTAAAAATATAAGCATCCTTTATTTCTTCATAAATTTTTTGTTGTTCTGCATTTAATATTTCATTTGACATAATAACCTCCATAGCCTTTCTGCCCACAAAAATATAATTAAATTTTATCCATATACCTTATTATGGGCGGTTCTTTATTCAACCCTATATATCCAACTGTCAAAATCAAAGTCTTTAACAAGAAGTCCATTATTTGCGGCATAATCCTTAACATCCTTTAAAAGCTCTAGTCTGTCCTCTGAAAACTCAGGAGCCAAGTCATCAAATAGCTTTTGGGTGTCAGGATACTGATACTTAAATGATTCTACAGAAAATGTTCCAGATGAGGCGTCCGAAAGCATCTGATAGTATTCTTCAGAATTATCTCTTGCATATTCAGCTATTTTTTTCTCAGCGTTATAAATAGCCTCTATTGCATCGGGATTTTCCTTGATAAAATCGTTGCTTGCATAGCTAATCGACTCCGTAGCATATTGGGGATTATCCAATGTATCAAAGATTATCTTACCATATCCCTGCTGTTCATATTCACGAACTGTATATAGCATATTCGGGAAAAAGTCTACATCGCCAGATAAAAATGTTTGAATAGACAAATCATTTACAAACTCTACCTTTGAAATATCTACGCCATTGTCTTTAAGAACATTTTCGATAAAGTATTGGATGATAGTACCCGTATATGTTGCTATTTTTTTACCCTCAAAATCTTTAAAACTATTGAATTCAAAATCGGGCTGTGCAAGAATACCATATTGTAAAATCGAACTTACGGCAAATGCTTGTGTATTAAGTCCATTTGCCTGAGCAGTAATTGCAGGAAGGTCACCTAAAATTGCTACATCAATATCGCCGGAGACAAAAGCTTCATTTACGGCGGGTCCTGCTTGAAATCCGGAAAACGAAACGGAATATCCGGCCTTTGCAAGTTCATCCTCAAAGATACCCAGCTGTTGACCGACTCCGGTTGAGCCTGCTAAATAATCGCCTTGAGAAGTTGCGCCTATAACTATAGGTTGTAATTTCACTGAGTTGGTGTTTTTAGTCGACTTCTCTGAATCGGATGATGTTCCATTGCTGCATCCGACAAGTACGGTAGCCAACATTGTGATGGCTAACAATAAACTTTTAAACTTAAACTTTTTCATAACATTTCATTTCCTCCGATAATAAAATATTTATCTGAACCTAAATTTAATTCTATTTGTTAAATTCAGGATTATGTTTTTGAATTATTTTTTACTCTTTTCCCATGGCATACATACGTTAAACAAAATTCCTATGACCTTATCCATAAGCATTCCTATAATTCCGATGACAATCATACACGCGATGACAATATCAGAACGCATAAGATTTCTCGCATCACTCATGCGATAACCGATTCCCGAAGTTGCCGCAATCATTTCTGCACCGACTACGGCCATCCATGAAATTCCCAGTCCAAGCTTGAGACCAGTAAAAATACCGGGCAGAGCGTGAGGCAGATAAACCTTGAAAAAGGTTTTTGTTTTATTCAACTTGTAAAGGCTGGCCACCTCGATATAACCTTGAGGTGTTTGAGAAATTCCGCTCATTGTATTTACAAGAATAGGGAAAAAAGAAGCTAAAACAATAATAACAATCTTAGATGTTTCACCTATTCCACACCACAGAATAATCAACGGAATCCATGCCATTATAGGGATTTGACGAAGGACCGTAATGGTCGGCTGAAGTATTTCAGCAGCAGTTTTTGACATTCCCATAATAGAACCTAAAAGGATTCCCGTAACTGCCGATATTAAAAATCCTTTAAGTACACGGATAAGGCTGATTCCCAAATCACTCTGCAACTGTCCTTTTTTACACATATCAATAAAAATTTTAATAACCTGGGAGATTTTCGGCAAAAGGCTTTGTGGCATATTGCCGAAATTTGTTGTCAAAAACCATGCGAGAACTACTAAAACAGGTATTATAAGTGCAAGCAGCACAGTTTTTACTATTTCTTTTTTCATTTTCCACACCTCAAATCATAAATTCAGCCTCTTCAAGAAGTTCCGTAGAATCTTTAAAGAAGTAGCTATAAATTTTCTTTTTATATGCTGAAAATTGTGTACTGCCACGGTTCCTTCTTGAATATTTGTCCGTTGCTATAATTTCCTTTATTTCACCCGGCCTTGCCGACATTATGACAATTCTTTCTCCGAGATAAATCGCTTCATCAATATCATGCGTTACCATAATCATTGTTGTTTTTTCTTCCTCATGGATACGCAGAATTTCCTTTTGCATTTGAATACGAGTCATGGCATCAAGGGCGCCAAAGGGTTCGTCAAGTAAAAGTATATCCGGATTTCCTGCAAGTCCTCTTGCAATTGCTGCCCTCTGCGACATTCCGCCTGAAAGCTGCGACGGATAGGAATTTTCAAAGCCCTTTAGCCCCACAAGTTCAATATGGTTTGAAATCAATTCGGCGCGTTCCTTTTTTGGAAGATTTTTTATTCCGAATCCAATATTGTCTTTTATCTTAAGCCACGGCAGCAGTCTATGCTCTTGAAATACCATACCGCAATCAGTATCCGGTCCGGTTACTGGTTTACTGTTTCGAATTACTTCACCGTCGGAGTATTCCACAAGTCCGGCGATAATTTTAAGTAAGGTCGATTTTCCGCATCCGCTATGACCGACTATGGTTATAAATTCACCTTTATGTATGCTTAAATTGATATCTTTCAGAATTTCTATAGATTTACCGTCGACATCAAAGTTTTTATTGAGATGTTTAATTTCCAAGCTGTATTCACTCATATCTTTGCTCCTTTGAGTAACCACAGATTGAATGGTGGTTACTTTATTTTATAATTCATATTTATCCTGTATGTTTTATTGATTATATGAGTTAAAATTGGTAATTACAAGTTTAAAATATGTAATCGTTTTCAAGTTTCAAGTAAAAATTTGAAATTTTTCCTTTAAAAACCTTCGGTATAATGCAAATAATAAAATGGAGTTGGAGCGGGCGGGGGAGGTCTGCGGGGATTATTATTATGCCTATAATCGGCTAACATAGCTTTTGTGCGATATTGTATCAAAAAAGACG
>CABUAW010000032.1 GCA_902489645.1 uncultured Lachnospiraceae bacterium
TTACCAAAGCCGCCGCTGCCGCTGCCGCCGGGTACAACCGTCCCGCCGCTTTGCTCCGGTTTCACCAATCCTGTTCAAAAGCTACCTTCGGAACCCACTTCTTTTAATGACCTTTCAGCCGCCGGGTCATCCTCTCTGTAAAGGTTATGCTCCTACTCCTCTTTCTCACCACATTTACTATATAGAATACATTCTATTCAAAATCATACAAAAAGTCAAGACCTACATTTCTTCTACCGAATTGACGCCTTCCAGTCCTTCGATAAACGTATGTACGTCAACCCCTTTGGCTTTGGCACTGACCTCTAAAGACATGGTTGCATTGACAATATCGTCCTTGTTTTTCTTGGACTTACTCAATTCCAGGCTGAGGAACCTGAACCCCTTTTCCTTCACAGCCGACATAAAGGGCGTGATGTATTTTCTTGATTCAAATTCCACATACAAATCATAAACCCGGGAATGTTCATAGGCAAACTCATCGACTTTCTGCATATAATTGTAGACGAAAAATACAATAATTGTGCAGATAATAGCGCCGGAATAAAAACCGATGCCGATGGCCAGCCCGATACCGGAACAGGCCCAAAGCCCGGCCGCCGTTGTCAGGCCTTTAATCTGATTCCGTCCGGTTACCATAATCGTTCCTGCACCCAGAAAACCGACGCCGCTGACCACCTGGGCCGCCATACGGGCCACATCTCCGGTTCCGTTAGACACAAACCGAAATGTATATTCACCGGTCATCATGATTAAAGTTGCTCCGAGGCAGACCATGATATGGGTCTTGAATCCTGCTCCCCGTTTTTTTACACTCCGGAAAAAGCCGATAACACCACCGCAGACCGTGGCCAGCAGCAGCCGTATCAACACAACGGAAATACAAAATGTATGGAGATATTCATTTATTGCCTGTAATACTTCCATGTTCATTTCATCACCACCAGGTTCACGCTTTTTACAAAGCCTCTACATTTTTCGTTGCTACTACAGAAACGCCGGTGTCCGCAACATTTTCTACAATGACATCGCCAATATGCACCGGAGCTTCCACCCGAATATTCTGAAGCGCTTTCGCACAGTCAAAAATCTTACTCTTCGGGATATCTGATTTGGTTTTTACAGAAACCATCGGAATTTTCCCGCCGTTGACACGAACAATCGATGTCACAATACGGGTCGGATTCGTCACTTCCTTACGTGCGTATTCCTCGCCCCGTTTGCAGGTGTTTCCGGTAATGCTAAGGATTTCTCCGCCTTCCATCTCTACTGTCACGGCGCAGCCCAGAGGGCATCCGATACAGGTTAATTCTCTCTTTTCCATATTCTTACGCCTCCTCGACCTTAAAGATAATCTGTTTCAAATCCGGATATTTCAAAAGCTGTTCTTTTTTCAGCTTCACTTCTTCCATTTCACCCGGCGCTACCACCGGACGTCTCCGGCGCATCACGCGCTCATCATCAAAGTAGGTGGACACATAACAGTTTTTCTGTACGGCGCCCACACGGAAACGCACCGTAATCTCATCATCCATCCGGTCCACATTCAATGTCTTAGGCACCGTATACCGCACAATCCCCTGCGGACAAAGGGCGACGGCCGCATGCGTTGTCTCCGGCTCCCTGTTGCCGTTTTGGATGTATTTTGCCGCATTTCTTCCGGCGGCTGCCGCTTCCTCAGAAACAAAATCCACCAGGTCATGCACATGAAGCACATTGCCGCAGGCAAAAACGCCGGGTACGCTTGTTTCCAGACTTTCATTGACCACCGGACCGTTGGTCACCGGTTCAATATCCACACCGATACCTCTGGATAATTCATTCTCAGGAATAAGACCGCAGGAAAGCAGTAAGGTATCACAATCATAATGCTCTTCCGTTCCCGGAATCGGCTTGCCCGTACTGTCCACTTCGGCCAGGGTAATCCCCTTTACCCGTTCTTTGCCATCGATATCAACAACCGTATGGCTCAATTTCAACGGAATTCCAAAGTCATCCAGGCACTGAACAATATTTCGTTTCAAACCGCCGGAAAATGGCATCAGCTCGGCAACCACCTTCACCTTTGCGCCTTCCAGCGTCATACGCCGGGCCATAATCAGGCCAATATCTCCGGACCCCAAAATAACAACTTCACGCCCCGGCATAAAGCCTTCGATATTCACCAGCCGCTGCGCTGTTCCGGCAGAATAAATACCGGCCGGACGATACCCCGGAATATTCAGGGCGCCCCTCGGACGTTCCCGGCAGCCCATCGCCAGAATCACCGCCTTTGCCTGAATCTCAAACAAGCCGTCCTCCCGGTTCATGGCTGTCACCACTTTATTCTCGGTGATATCCATAACCATCGTATTTAATTTATATTCAATCTTCAAATCCGATACTTCATCAATAAAGCGGCCCGCATATTCCGGCCCGGTCAGCTCTTCCTTAAAAGTGTGAAGGCCGAAACCATTATGAATACACTGATTTAAAATGCCGCCAAGCTCGTGGTCTCTTTCCAGGATGATGATGCTTTCCAGACCGTTTTTTCTCGCAGAAGCCGCCGCCGCAAGACCGGCCGGACCGCCGCCGACAATAACTAAATCATAATTTAACATTTCTTCCGCCATCCCTTCTATAATCTATCCTTAACAGTTCCGACAATGAGTTTGGAATCTCCGCCGGACTTGGTAATATCCGCCATACTTACATGCAGCTCCCGCGCCAGAATTTCCATCGTTCTCGGTGAGCAGAAGCCAGCCTGACACCGTCCCATTCCGGCCCGGGTACGCCGCTTCACGCCGTCCAGAGATTTTGCCCCCACCGGGCGGTGAATGGCATCCAGAATCTCGCCTTCCGTAATCATCTCGCATCGGCAGATAATATTGCCGTATTCCGGTTTCTCTTTAATCAATTTCGCCCGTTCTTCCTTGCTCAACTGCGCAGGATTTAAAATGCCCCGGCGTACCCCGATAAAGTCCGGATTTTCTGAAAGTCCCATCATTTTGGATACAATATCCGCCACCATGATACCGATGGCCGGTGCGCTGGAAAGTCCCGGAGACTCAATACCGGATACATCCACAAAGCCCCTGGCATCCTTCGCTTCACCGATGATAAACTCATGATGGTCTTCGTGGGCACGAAGTCCGGCAAACGAGGTAATCACCTGACGCATCGGAATATTCGCTACGGCTTCTCCGGCTTTGCTGACAACAAAGTCCAGCCCCTCTCTCGTCGTCGCCGTCGCATTTTTATCCTCGATATCAATGGCCGTCGGACCGACAAGGAGATTGCCATGAATCGTCGGTGTTACGAGAACACCCTTTCCGAATTTATCCGGCAATGGGAAAATAGTATGGGACACATGATTTCCGGCCGTCTTATCCAGCAGGCAATAGTCGCCCCGGCGCGGTGTAATATGAATTTTTTCTTCACTGACCATGTTGTGGAACTTATCCGCATAGACTCCGGCCGCATTGACAACGACCTTTGTTTTCAGAACGCCCCTGTTTGTGGTCAAGGCATAACCGCCGTCGATTTTTTCAATATTCTGAACCTCTGTATTTAATTTAAATTCTACGCCGTTCACCGCTGCATTTTCCGCAAAGGCAATGGTCATGCCAAAAGGACAAACAATGCCGCCGGTCGGTGCATAAAGCGCTGCCACGACCTGCTCCGTCAGATTCGGCTCCAGCTCATGGGCTTCCTTTGCGTCTACAATACGAAGGTCCTTTACGCCGTTTTTCTTTCCCCGTTCCAAAAGTTCTTCCAGCTTACAGATATCTTCTTCATGGACGCAGACCACCATGGAACCGTTCCGTTTAAACGGGAAGTCCAGTTCCTTCGCCACATCCTCCATCATCTGATTGCCCCAAACGTTCAGCTTCGCCATAAGTGAGCCCGGTTCCGCATCATATCCCGCATGGACAATGGCGCTGTTGGCCTTGGAGGTTCCGGCACAGACATCCTCCTCCTTTTCGACCAGACAGATATTTGCTTTATAACGGGACAATTCTCTGGCAGCCGCACAGCCGGCCACGCCGCCGCCAATAATAATAATATCGTACATCTTTTCTCCCTCCTGAATTTCTATCGATAGGATTTTTGAATCTCGCGGACGATATCCGGATAATTACCAATGACCGAATCCACGCCCCGCTTAAACATTTCCTCAATCTCTTCTCTTTCGTTGACGGTCCATGTATTAATTTCCAGATGATGCGACTTAATCTCAGCCACAACCTCCGGCGTCATGTTTTTATACATCGGATGGTAGCACTCTACACCTGTTGAAGCCGCATAGGCCCCCGCGTTAATCAGCCAGGATTCTTCCAGAAGCCCGCACTTCACCGTCGGGTCAATGGCCTTCATCCGAAGGATGGAAAAATGATTAAAGGAAGAAATAATCATCTTATCTTTTAATCCATATTCCTGAATCATGTCATAAACTTTCTTTTCAATGCCCTCGTACTCAAATACGCCGGTTTTTAACTCGATATTGGTAATAATGTCTTTGTCCTTAACCAGCTCCATATATTCTCTCAATGTGGGAATGTGCTGGAAGCCATATTCTTTAAAGGTATAGGAAGCATCCAGTTTTGCCAGCGCCTCATAAGTAAAATCCTTTACCCAGCCGGTGCCGTCCGTTGTCCGGTCCACCCGTTCATCGTGGATAATAACCAGAACGCCGTCTTTTGTCAGATGAACATCATTTTCAATGCCGTCAGCTCCCGCTTCAATGGCTTTTTCAAAGGCCAGCATGGTATTTTCGGGATATTTGCCGCTGAATCCTCTGTGTGCAAAATTTTTCGTCATCATTCTTCCTTCTCTCTTCATAAAATGTAAGGCGAAACAGACAGTCCTCCCAGACTATCTATTTCGCCTCTCTCACTCTCTAAAGCGTTACACATATATATTTCTATCATATCACTTCTGTCCTTTAAATGCAACGAAATTATCACATTTTCCACAAGTTTCTGTTCGTCGTTGAGATGGCGTCGGCTCCCGCAGACAACGCTCCCATCACATCTTTTTTATCCGTTAAAAGTCCGCCCGCAATCACCGGCACATTGACGAAGCTGCGAATATCTTTCAGAATTTTCGGCATGATTCCCGGCATGATTTCCACACAATCCGGATGATATACCTCAATCTGGCGTTTTGAATTTTCCAGAGCGATGGAATCAATAATAAAAAACCTCTGAATTGCCAAAAGCCCCAATTCCTTTGCCCGTTTGACCATCATCGGCTTGGTACTGATAATGCCGTCGGCCTGGGTCACAGTCTTTATAAAGTCCACTGAAATTTCCTTCGAACTCAGCCCCGTAATCAGGTCCATATGGACAATGGCCGTTTTTTCTCCATCCTTTACCCTTTTTACAATCTCGCCAATATTACAGACATTTCCATAGAGAATGAAAATCACCTGACATTCTGTTTTCAGACATTCAGCCAGTCCCTGTTCATCCTTAACCGCCGCAATAATCGGCGAATCCACTAATATATCTGCATCTAACAATTCCGATATTCTCCTTTCTGTTTTTCCAACCACGCAGTTACTTCCGGACAAACAGTGTCCCATTGGCTTTCACTGTGAATATCTTTTATCTTTTCCAGCATTTCATAGACCGGCTGTTTTTCAAAGTTTTCCCTGGCCTCTGAAATTTCCTCCCCAATCTTTCCGAGCGTCTCCGGCGGAAGAATCATCCGGTTCGTTTCCCGGAGCATTTCATCCTCCCTGTCAAGAATTTTTAACATTTTCAGCCAGGCATCTCTGGAAGCCTCCGAAGCGTTCAATTCATAGGCCTTTTTAAAGCAGGACAGCGCCGCTTCCCCGTTGGCCAGCCGTGCGAAAGCAATTCCCATATTGTGATAGACATTTCCGCAAAATTCCTTCGTTACCAGTTCTTCCGAATCATCCATCATCAAATCCACTTTTTTGTAAACAGCCAGGGCCTCCAGCGGACGGCCATAACGCAGATAATTATCCGCTTCCACCTTACGTGTCTCCACCGGATTTTGCATTTCTATTTCTTCAATCGTTTTTTGAAGCCGGTTGATTTCTTCCCTGGAATAATAATCCACCGACATAAGCAGAAGACGAACCATTTCCTTCAGGGTCCGCTGATTTTTCTTTGCCTCCCGAAGCCGCTTAACCAGCGCCTTTTCGCCCAGATTTTTTTCAATCCAATAAAACAAATCGTCGCCAAAGGTTTCCCCGCTGATGGTATATATATGATGATAAATGTAATAACAAAGCTGTTCCAGACTATAGACACGTATGCCGCTCAAACTAAAATAGAAAGGTACATTATTTTGTTCCCCGCCAGTAAGAATCAGCCGTCCCGGCTCATGAATCTCCTTATCCTCCAGCGTTTCGTCATAAATATCAAATACCTGTTCCACTATTTTTTCCGACGGCGGATAAAACTCGCCAAAGCCGTTGTCACTCACATATACATGGCAATGGGACGTATCGTCAAACCGAAGGCGGAGTTTAAAATGCCCGGTCTTATCCGGCCGCTCCTTCTCTCCGGCAAAATCCTCCAATGAAATCTGGATAGAACGCTCCCGGCGGCTTAAATAGTCCATCAAATGGAGCGTCACATGATTCATATCGTCGGTAATGAAATCGGTTTCGGCCTGAACATCATACCATACCTGTCCGGCCTGGACGATTTCTTCGTTTGTCATCTCCCGTTTTCTGCTGCCGCGGATGTAAATTGTCTTTGATAAAACATCTTCATTGAGCGCAATAAAACCGCCCTCTTCCAGCAATCCCGCCGCCATCAGTCCGTAATAACAGGCGCCCCGTGAGAAAATATTCGAACCGATGAAGCCTTTTCGGTGATGGCAGAGGTTCTTTAAAGAAATCTTCGCCCAATTGCCCTCAAAGCCCTCGCCGGTCAGATAAACGGTCGAAATGATTTTATTTGCTGTGACCTTCCGTACCACCTCTAAAAATCTTCGGTCCAGCTCCGGCGGCCCCGCCTGACCAATCTCGCTTCCGTCAAAATATTCCGTCAGCGGAACCGTTGTCGCCATGACGGCCACCGGCATCCGCTTCTTTGAAATGGTCAGATGATAATAGGTCATACCACGCCTGGAGTAATCGAACAGCCCCACATCGTGCTGCCACAATTCTTTTTTCTGATTCAGCGCATAATGCTCATAGGCCGACACATGGTTGATGACTGTCAGCCGCTGTTCATCAAAGCCCATTGTTTCACCCAGGGATTTTAAGGCTTCCACCGTATTTTTTCCGAGGGATTCCACTGCGACCGTCAATTGCCCCACACACCAATGCGGATAATATTTGGTCAGCAATTTTAAACTCTCCGCCATAAAAATCCGCACCAGCTCGGCGCCGGAATAATCATCATCATCCACCCTAATGGTCGTTTCCGGCTCCAGCGCATCCACAAAATTCTCCACCAGCGTTCCCCGATGTTCATTGACCGCCTTCCATGCATCATAGCCGCAAACCCAGGAACGGTCCTCATACAGCCGGCAAAGTACCGCCGGCACCCGGTCCAGCATTTTTTCCCCGATATAGCAAATGGTATCCATATCCTGTGTTTTCTGGTTATAACAACTAATTTGGATATAATCGTTGCACAAATCATAGCCAATAATCAGTTCCTTCACTCGATTGTCCATAGACACATCCTCTTCTCTAAAGTAGTTCAAACACTTCCCCGGCCAGCGCTTTCCTGCGGCTATACTCGCAGGCCGTCCGGTAAAGTGCATCGTAATCATTAAAGTCTTTTTGAAGAATCATCCGGTTAATATAATCCATACCGCTGATTAGCGGCCGCTCGCCGTCAACTTCCTGCACAACCTCCTGGCTTTCGGTAACGGTAATATCCTCACCGTCGTCATCCAGAGCCTGCCAGGTCAGCTTTTCTCCGGCAAACAGCGGCCAGGATTTGACGAAAATACCGCCATATACGCTCTGCATGTTTTCTTCTTTCCATTCACCCATCTTCTGTTCCGAATCAATCCGGTAATTGACCTTTACCGTATGGGCCGGATTCGTCGTATAGGTCACAAACACCCGGTCGGCCAGCTCCCGGGGAATATCTGTCAGATTCATAAACGCCTTAAACCACGGAAGCATGATACCCCGACTCATAAACCGGCGGACTTCCCGGCAAATCCAGGCATTATACTGGCCGGCTCCGTCACCATACGCCGAAAGATATTTTAACATGGCCAGACTGCACACATCTCTGCCCCGCTCCATCTGGTCCATTTCTATTTCCATATATTGAAAAACATTTTCTTTCAATTCCGTATTTTTAACAAGATAGCTATACGCGCTGTAAGCCAGATATGCACGGACTATTTTAATATTCGGATGTACCCGGTAGTAAGAATCAAAGACAGGGCCGCTCTCTTCGACCATATCCTCCGTAAACAATACCTGGCAAAGCATCTTTTCCTCAAGCTGATGAACTTCCACCTCAAAACCGATGGCCGCCTGCCAAATATCCATATAATCCTTTGTCGTTCCAAGATAATACCGGTTCAGATACTCAAGAATAATTTCGTCATATTTGCCCGCCTTAAAGGTATAGAAGGCCATTTCCAAAAGCAGCCCATCCTCCTCATAATTGCGCTTCCGTATCATTCTGGAGGTCAGACGCATCAACCGTTTATCCCGGATATCCTCATAGCCGTATTCGCTGATGGCCTCAAAGGCTTTTTCATAAAAGCCTCTCTGGATATAATATTCAATAATACTTCCCCGTTCCTGTCGGCCAAGGAGGTGAATATCCAGACGAATCAGATATTTTTCAAGGGTTTCCCCCTCATAGCTTTCGTAATAAATATCAATCAGATTCTTTAAAATATTTTTCCGGTATTCATTTCGAATCGAGTGAATTTTCAGCGTCCGTTTAAATATTTCGATGGACGTATCGTCAATCATCTGATATTTTAAGGCCCGTTCACTCCGGTTCATAAGCACCTTGGAATTATCCGGGCACATCTCATAACATTCCCGTATAAATTCCGATTCATCCATAAGTTTATCCATCCGATAATCCACAGAACGCATATACCGGTTTCCTTCCGAATCTTCAAAGGCAATATTATATTCATCCATGAAAATATCGACGTAGGCCTTTCCGCCATTGACCGGATAGACAAACTCCCGGTTCACTTCCCGCATCGTCACCACTGCGCTGACAATCCTCGGGTGTTCACAGCAAATCTGATATTTAAACATGATATCCGGTAATTCTCTGGCCAGCTTACTGTTCATCTTATCCCGGGTAATATAATATTTATAAAGCTCGGCAAGTTTATCATCTATATGGCCCAGACTGAGCTGTTCGTAGGTAAAGGCCTTCATGATATTATCGTAGGAATGATAAATCCGTTCCAGATTCTGGCGGCGCCGGATAATATAACAATAGAGAAAGGCCTTCCGGGACCAGTCGAGCTGATTGTTATAATTGAAATAATAAAGTACCGCCGTCGGAAGCTCCTTCACCGCCGCCTCATCGAGAGATATCATATAATACTCATAAAGACGGGTCAGCTTCAGCGAATAGCGAATTCCCTTCAAATACCATTCATTATACCTGGTATCCGTCTTATTCCCTTTAATCAACATACTGCATACGGCGGCCAAAAGCTCTTTATTTTCATGCTTTTCACTAAGACGCATCATCGCCCGGAGTACCAGCGGCTGATAAACCTTCTCCCGCGCAGCCAAATCGGCAAACTGGTACATCAAAGAGGTGCCAAGGTCGTCATAACGGGTTCCCCAGTAAAGTAACTGAATCTCGAAACCATCCAGTTCCCGAATTATCGACGGGTCCTCATTGGCCATCCGCAATGCTTCCTGGTACATGACCGGACTGTGGCAGCCGCGCTCAAACTCTGCCTTTATCCGTTTAAAGGTCTGGATACCGCCTGTTTTCAGCCGTTCATCCAGTTGAAGCAGCATCCACAAAACTTCCCAGCGGTCGCACTGACCCTCATAATATTCCCACATCCGGGTAATGACATAGTGGGTATAGTCCGGTTCTCTGCGATACAGGGATGTAATATACATAAAATAACAATATTCCAGCATGGAATTTCTGCGAAGCTCCCGGCCATTAATCTGCCCCATGATATCCTTCGCATTGTTTTCTTCACCGATGGTCATTAAAAAGTGGGCTTCCAAAAGCGCATAACATACCGCATCACTGACATTCCGGCAGCCATCCACATCTTCACGGGTTTCCCGGGCCCATACATCCTTTTCAATCTTTCCGGCCTTCCAATCCAGATAACGCCGCTCAATACGGGAAAGATTACTGCGGATGGAAGAGCGCGGTTCTTCCTCTTCCCGGAAAACCTCCTGATGACAGCAGACCTTAATCTCTATGGACTGGGAAAATGTGGACAAAACAATCCGGCCGTAATTATGTCCCCGTTTTAAAAATTCCGGGTTAATAAAATATTCCAGTTCATAATAGCTGCCAAGGAAATCCTGGGTCGTCAGACGTTTCTTATAGACGCTTAAAAAATCGCCCTCCGCATGAATATAAATCTCCTGATATCCCCAGGTATTTTTCTCCAGAACCAGCTTATCGCTCAGGGCTTCGGACAGATTATTCTGAATGATTTCTCTCTGGGTCACCGAAATCATGACATTCTGTTTTTTCTTTAATGTATAAAGAAATTCCTCCAATGCCTGGTTTACATTCCGGCTCCGCATCAACTTTTCATAAATATGGGCATGAATCTTATTAATAAGGAAAACTCTCGGGAAATCCGCAGATTTGAACAGATTTACAGCCTCCTGCCAATGCTCGGAGGCAAGTTTTGTAAACTCTTCCAGATTCCCCACCTCGCCGATACTCGTCATGCAGTAAGGGGAACGCACCGACACCCGATAAGGAATCTGAATCTCCCCGCCATTGCTGATGATGCTGATATGCCCCTCGGCCTTATCTCCCGGTTCCATATTTTCCGCCATAAATGTAAAATGGATTTGGTTATCCGTTCCAATAATATCCGTTTCCGCACAGTGCATCTGTTTATTGGAAGAAAAGACTTTCGCCCTCACGTCAATGCCATTTACCGCATAGACCCGAAATTCTCCCGAAAAGCGGCTTCCGGCCTCAACCTCCAGAAAAATCGACGCATCTGAGACACGGATATCCGGACACCCATATTCAAATATTCCTTTAGACAATAAATTTATCTTTTCTTTCAATGTCTCTCTCCTGTTTATCATTTGCATTTTTAAATGAAATGTACTAATATAGATTATACCACCACAATGAATATTGGTGCAACAAAAAGTAATGAGGAGTAATATTATGTCACAGAAATCCGAACACTTTCACGGCAGCGACCTTGAGAAAATCGAGGAAATCTACCATATTCCAAGGGAAGAAATTACCAGCTTCGCGGCAAACGTAAATCCTGTCGGTATTTCCCCGAAACTTCGCAGCGCGCTGGCCGAACATATAGACGCCATCACAGGTTATCCGGAACGGGAATATACGTCTTTGAGAAAATGTATCGCCTCCTACACGGACACTGATTTTAAAAATATTATTGTGGGAAACGGTTCCACCGAACTGATTTCTCTGTTCATTCAAATATTAAAACCACATAAGGCCCTCATACTCGGGCCGACCTATTCCGAGTATGAACGGGAAGTTACTCTGGCCGGAGGCACGTCCAGATATTACCGGTTGGACGAAAGCCATGGCTTTTCCGTCCATGTGGAGCTGCTTGCCAAACAATTAAACGAAACCATCGATTTACTGATTATATGTAATCCGAACAACCCGACATCCACAGCCATTTCCCGTGCCGATATGCGCCGTATTTTGGACATCTGTAAAGAAAATGGCATTTATGTGCTTGTGGACGAAACCTATGTGGAGTTTGCCGAGAACCTGACGGATATCACCGCGATTCCTCTGTCCCAGTATTACAACAATATTATCGTTTTGAGGGGTGTCTCCAAATTTTTTGCCGCACCGGGACTCCGGCTCGGTTATGCCGTCTGCGGCAACCGGGATTTAGTCAAAGAAGTCGTGGGACGTCAGGACCCATGGGCCATTAATACATTGGCCGCCATCGCCGGGGAAATTATGTTCACCGACGAAGATTATATTGCCCGGACACGTCACCTCATTTCCTCTGAAAGAGCGCGCATTTGCAAACGCCTGGATGATATCAGCGGCGTGACCTACTACGCTCCAAAGGCCAACTTTATCCTCTTAAAAATTCTTAAAGAGGATGTCACGGCCATGGATGTTTTTGAAGCGGCCATCCACAAAAAACTCATGATTCGGGATTGTTCTGATTTTCCGTTTCTGAACAATAAATATTTCCGTTTCTGCATCATGCTTCCGGAAAAAAACGATGAATTGCTGGCAGTTATTGAAGAACTGCTCGGATAAAATAAAAAATCGGTTCTATAAAAATGGTGTGACCAGAAATCTCTGGCCACACCTTATATTTTTACCTTACACTCCGAAAGTCTCGGTATGCGGTACAAGAGCAAGTACCGACCGGAAGATGGGCGGAATATGGATGCTCTGTTTATAGGTCATGATAACATGGCCCGCGTCCAGCCGCTCTTTCATATCTAACTGGTCCGCCAAAAGGTCTCCCTTCCGTCCATAAATGGAACGTACCGATAAATCAAACTGTATGTAATCGTTACTGTTATGTACTTTAAACCGCTGCCGCTCATAGTCTACAACCACACCAATCGTTCTTAAATTGACCGTAATCTCCAGATATAAGTTTTTAAGCAGCGGATAGTGGCTCTCTTTCAGCCAGCGAACATCGCCTCTGAAAATTCTTCGACATTCATTGGCCGTAATCGGCGCATAATCTTTATAAATCATGCCGGACCTGCGGCTCTTTCTTTCAACCATCAAATGATTTGTGTCAAAATTCACCATAACAATACTGTAAACGTCCTTATCGCCGGAGTCCGTACTCAAACCATCCTCCAGGTAATTTATCTCGTCATTAAAATAGATTTTTCGGATTCTATTGACTCTGCTCAACCGATTTTCCGGTATATTCTGAATAGATTCTATCATTCTTTCATAATCTTTCACATCGAGAACATTATTGTTCTCATAATAAACTTCTCTATCCATGAATTATTATATTCACCCTTTCCAAAAAGTGTTTCCCCATTGACCTTCTCTACTCTTATTATTATATGCGGAAGTTGTGAAAAAATGATGTATAAATACTGAAGAATTTCTAAAAAGAATCGAAAGAAAATAAAATTTCCACAGGAAGTTTTTTACAAAAAAGGGAAAGCCCCGGAACACGCTTTGCAAAGAAGCGATTCCGGGGTCCCGGCTTTTTATCATACATTTTACAAGAAGATACAATCCTCTTCTTTAAGAGCCAAATAAACATCCGTATTATTTTCAATCAATGTTGCCTTTTTGAACAATACGTCGACATCTATCTGTTTATCTCCGCAGATAACCGCATAACGCAGAACATTACCATGCGGAAGGCTGACAGAGACTTTACCCTTCATCGTCAGATAGCCTTCTTTTTCTATCGGCTGGGTACTGATTTCGACAATCTCCGGACGGAAAGCCACATCTTTGGCGTCTTCCTGTTTGCCGGTCAGTTTCTGGAACACATCCATCGGCATGATATTATAATGGCCGATAAAGGTTGCGGCAAATTTGGATACCGGCTGGGTATACATCTGAGTCGGTGCGGCCGACTGTTCAATCTTTCCTTTATACATCAAATGAATAACGTCGGACATAACCATAGCCTCATCCTGGTCATGCGTTACAAAAATAGCCGTAATATCCATTTCCTTCTGGATACGCCGGATTTCCACCTGAAGTGAATGACGGAGCAAAGCATCGATGGCCGATAACGGTTCATCAAGGAGCAATACCTTCGGATGGGTTACCATCGCACGGGCCAGGGCGGCACGCTGCTGCTGTCCACCGGACATCTGCGACGGATAATGATGCAAATGGTCGGACAAACCGACAATATCCACCATTTCCTCAACCCGTTTTGTAATTTCCTCCTTCGGCACCTTCTTTAATTTCAAACCGAAAGCCACATTCTGTGCCACATCCATGTTCGGGAAAAGGCTGTACTGCTGGAATACCATACCGATATCTCTGTCCTTTGGATTCACGTTTGTGATGTCCTTACCATCCAGGTAAACCTTGCCGGAGGTTACGCTTTCCAAACCGGACAGGCACCGGAGCAATGTACTCTTTCCACAGCCGGAAGGACCAAGAAGCGTCACCAACTGCCCTTTTTCCACCTCCAGGTCAATATTTTTCAAAACTTCATTCTTGCCAAAACTTTTACTTATATTTTCAAATCGAATATATGACATTTATCATCACTCCTTTACTTTTTCTGCGCTCTGCCTTTACCTTCCCGGCTCTTCAAGAATAATACGACAGCCGTGATTACAAAGGTTACAAACATAATAACTACAAATACTGCACTGGCCTTTGTACTATCGCTCTTCATTGTCTGATACAGGAAAATCTGCATATTCGGAGCGGATGTTCCGGCAAGATTTCGAATCAGGACATAATCGCCAAAGATAATACCTACAGCCAGAAGTGACGATACAATAATTGCCGATAAAATATTCGGTACGACAACTCTGAAAAAAGCATAAATTTTAGAAGCTCCGAGCATCTCCGCCGCCTCAATCAGGGTCAGCATATTCACAGCTCTCATTCCGTTTCGGATACCCTGATAAATATAAGGCAGAATAACAATACAGTAGGCTCCCATCAACATAACCATACGATTACTTAAAATTGAATTCGTCCCGACATACAAAGACAGAATACTGACAGAAAGAATAACGCCCTGAATCGTATATGGAATCATACAGATAATCTGCACGTACTTCTCAAGTTTTGTAAAATAAATCGTCGTTACAAACAGCGCCAATAAAACAATAATAATTGTCACCACGATTGGTATGATACACATTCCAATAGAACGACCGACCGACGCAAGGAAATTCGGGTCTGAAAACAGTGACTTATAATTGCCAAGACTAAATCCTTCCGGCAGAATACCCGTCCATTTTTTAAATACTGAATAAATAATGGAAATAACCAGAGGAATCAGCAGATAAATCATAACAAGGAGCATAACAGCCATAGAACCTGCACTCTTTTTTTTCATTTTCTATTGCCCCCTTTCTGGAATCTTCTGCTCAAACCATTTGTAATTAAAATCATAATGACCATAACAGCCATCATCACAACAGATAATGCACCTCCGAGACCGGCACGTATCCGAACCTCGCCGGTGAAACAGCCTGCAATCTGAACCGGGAGAAGGGCAATGTTGTCCATCATCAGGGCATAGATTGTCGCATAGGCTGCCAAAGCATTGGCAAACAAAACGCTGAACGTGCTGAGTATACTCGGCATTAACACCGGAATACCGACCTTCGTCCAGAAAAGTCCCTGCGTACCGCCCAAAAGCGTGCAGGCCTCCTTCCACTGTTTCTGTACGCCGTCAAAGGCCGGTATCAAAAGCAACGTCGATAACGGAATCTGGAAATATATATAAATCAGACTCATGCCATTCATTGTATACAAATTATAGTTGGCCAGCATATCTATGCCAAATTCTTTACCGATACTTACAATCAAGCCTGCATTTCCCAAAAGAATCATATAGGCGAAAGCCAGAGGAATTCCCGCAAAATTTGAAACCATATTCAATACAGCCATAAACACATTATTCATCTTTCCCTGATGCTGATGGGCGGCCCGTGCCCCGAGAAATGCAATAACAATACCTACAACTGCAGAGGTCAATGATATTTTCAAACTATTAAAAATGGCCTTCTGATAAATTAATTTTGAAAAAACAGCCTGGTAATTTTCAAGCGTAAAGCCTGTTCCCCCGTCTGGTCGAAAGCTCTTCATGATAACCGTGAGCAACGGTACAATTTCATAGAGCAACGCAACAATCAAGAATGGCACTAACGCAAGTAAATAAATATATGTTTTCTTTTTCATTCAATTCAACTCCTGTCTGATGCTATCGATTTGTTTATCTGGATGCGCCAGAGCCCTATTCCATAATCTAAAAATGGGGGTGCAGAAACTTTGCACCCCCCATATAAATTTAGACTGGATTATAAATAGTTACTGTACAAGTAATGGAGAGATTTCTTCTTCCCAACGTGTTTTTGCTGTTTCACAAGCTTCGGAATAAGCGTCTGCATCTGAAATCAGAACTGCGTCTGCAACATCGTCTTTGCTGATAACCTGGTCTGCATATTCTTCTGCAATTTCAAAATCTTCTCTTGTAGGCATAGCACCTGCCAATGCAAGGTATGTCTGACCTTCATCGCTGAACATTACTTCTCTTGTAAGAGCTGCTGCATATGGATGCGGTGCATATTTATTAATTACGGATGCGTAGCCGTTCTGGAGACATCCGTCTGAAGGAACGACTGCTGTCATGTTGTACTGTGTAATATTCTTGCTATAAGGAATACCCTGGAAGCTCCATACAACACCTACGGTAATTTCACCGGATTCAAAGTTGGCCTGTGTAATATCCAATGTGTTAATACGTCCGGCCTCAGCCATCTCTGTCCAGAATTCGAATGCCGGTTCAAGATTATTCATATCTCCGCCAAATGCGTATGCGGAAGCAATGAATGCGCCCTGCGCATTACCGCCGGTAAGAGGTCCAAGTGCAACTTTGTAGTCGCCTTCACGGATATCCTGCCAGGATGTCGGTACTTTATCCACCTGGTCTGTGTTTACAAGGAATGTTGTAACACCTGTGTATGCAACCATCCACTTGCCGTCTTCGCCTTTAGCCCAATCCGGAACACTGTCCCAATAGGATGTCTTATAACCCTGAACAAGGTCTTCGGAAACAGCCTGTCCTGCAAAGCCATAACCAACGTCGCCCATATCCTTCGTACCGTTCTCACCTTCTGTGGAGAACATCTGAAGCTCTTCGGAAGAACTCATATCCGTATCATTATGTGTGAGACCATATGTATCAGCCATAGCTGTCCATAAAGAACCCCAATCTGCCCATTCATCCGGCATACCAACGGATTCGACATGTCCGTCTTCTTTTGCTTTTTCAGTAAGTTCATCCAACGTTAATGCATTCAAATCAACGGCGCCCTCCGCTGACGCTGTTGTCTCAGCGCTGGATTCTGCGCTTGTCTCAGCAGTTGTTTCCTTGGTTCCGCCACCGCAGCCAACCAGAGCCAAACACATCGCTCCAGTCAAGGCAACTGCCAATGATTTCTTAGTCATCTTTTTCATAGTTTCTCCTCCTTTTTTATAGACTCCCATAATAAAAGCCCTTATAAACTATAAAAAGAGCAGAAAGGAATACCTCGTTGACATTCACTCTCTAACTCTACTGTCAAAGTTATTTTACCACAAATTGTTTGAATTGTAAACTAAAGATTGTTCTTTTTTCACAATCTTTTATAATTTTTAACATATTTTATATATTCGCGACATATTTCAGGCAATTTCCATGCCAACTTTTTTCATTTCAAGGAATATAACGTTTTTTCTGTTAAATATTCTTAACATTCAATCTTGTCTAAATTTTCACAATATGAAAAAGGTATAAAAACGATTTTGTACGTCTTTATACCTTTTGCATTTATGATTTCTGTTTTATTTTGTCAGGCTGCTCTGACGGTGAATAATCTCATGACGTCCCGGTCCGTTGGAAACCATCGTAATCGGAACCTCCAGCTCTTTTTCTATAAATTCGATATAGTTCCGGCAGTTTTCCGGAAGTTCTTCGTATTTTTTAATACCGCGAATCTCCGTCTTCCATCCCGGAAGCGTTGTGTAAACCGGTTTCGCTTTTTTAAGCATCGGTGTGGCCGGAAAATCTCTTGTCACTTTGCCGTCAATCTCATATCCGATACATATCGGCAATTCATCCAGATTGCCGAGAACATCCAGAACGGTCAACGCCACTTCCGTTGCGCCCTGCATGCGGCATCCGTATCTGGAAGCCACCGCATCAAACCATCCCATACGTCTCGGACGGCCGGTCGTTGCTCCGAATTCACCGCCATCACCGCCGCGGCGGCGAAGCTCATCGGCTTCGGCTCCGAAAATTTCGGAAACGAATTCACCGGCGCCTACCGCACTGGAATAGGCCTTTACCACAGTAACCACATCTTTAATCTCATATCCCGGAATTCCCGCGCCGATGGCTCCGTAGGAAGCCAGTGTGGAGGATGAGGTTACCATCGGATAAATTCCAAAATCCGGGTCCTTTAAGGAACCAAGCTGTCCCTCAAGCAGAATTTTTTTACCGTCTTTGATAGCGTCCCGAAGGAATACGGAAACATCACACACAAACGGACGAATCATTTCTCTGTATTTCAAAAGTTCCTGAAAAATTTCTTCTGGATTAATTGGCGCTTTGTGATATAAATGCTCTACAAGAACATTTTTTGTTTCCAGTACCCGATAAACCTTTTCTTTTAATACATCTTCATCATCAAAAAGCTCATTGACCTGGAAACCTGTTTTTGCGTATTTATCTGAATAAAACGGTGCAATACCGGACTTGGTGGAGCCAAAGGATTTGCCTCCCAGACGTTCTTCCTCATACTGGTCAAACAGAATGTGGTACGGCATAAGTATCTGCGCCCGGTCGGACACGAGAATCTTCGGCTGCGGAACTCCCTGTTTTACCAGAGAATCAATTTCATCAACCAAATTCTGAATATTCAAAGCCACACCATTACCAATAATGCTGGTTGTGTGGTCATAAAATACGCCTGACGGAAGAATGTGAAGTGCAAATTTGCCATAATCATTAATAATGGTATGTCCCGCATTACTTCCTCCCTGGAATCTGACAATAATATCCGACTCCTCCGCAAGCATATCGGTAATCTTACCTTTTCCTTCATCTCCCCAGTTTGCGCCAACGATTGCTTTAACCATAATAAAATCTCAGCTCCTTAAAAGTATTCGTACATCGGTTGTAAACTAAGACGCGTTTACATACTCTTACATTTTATGCCATAAACATCAAAAAGTAAAGCTAAAAATACGGTCAGGGAAATTTCCCTGACCGTAAGATAATTTTTGTCCACTAAACGAATTAATATTTGAAGAATCCTTCGCCGCTCTTTCTTCCGAGCTTGCCGCCGCGAACCATCTGCCGCATCAGGCGGGATGCGCGGTATTTGGAATCACATGTTTCAGCATAGAAAGTATCCATGATATGTAAGCATGTATCCAGACCGATTAAATCACCGAGAGCCAAAGGTCCCATTGGATGGTTACATCCAAGTTTCATGGATTTATCGATATCTTCTGCGGAAGCAAGTCCCTCTTCGAGAACGATGGCCGCTTCATTAATCATAGGAATAAGGATACGGTTTACAACGAATCCAGGTCCTTCTTTAACTTCTACAGGGTCTTTGCCAATTTCTTTGGAAAGTTCATAAACTGTATCGAAGGTTTCTTTGGATGTGTTCAATCCGTTGATAACTTCAACTAATTTCATAACGGTTGCAGGATTGAAGAAATGCATGCCAATCACTTTATCCTGACGTTTTGTAGCAGATGCAATTTCAGTAATGGAGATGGAAGATGTGTTTGTTGCTAAAATTGTCTCTGGTTTGCAGATTGCATCAAGTTTTGCAAACAAATCTTTTTTAATCTGTACGTTTTCAACAATAGCTTCGATAACGAGGTCAGCGTCCGCGGCTGCGTCATAACTAACGGATGTGGATACATTCGCCAGAATCTCTGCTTTTTTCTCTTCGGTCATTTTGCCCTTGGAAACCATCTTGTCAAGGCTCTTTTCAAGTTTTCCAACCTGAGCTGCTAAAATTTCTTCAGACATATCATTAAATACTACCTGATAACCTGTCTTAGCCATAACCTGTCCAATATCCAGTCCCATCTGTCCTGCGCCAACAATAAATACTTTTTTCATAGTGCCCTCCTGTTGTGTAAACTATTTTATATATAGTTTTCTGATTTTTTTGTGCAGACAGTCGATGTATTTCATTTTTTCATATGACTGCCTGCTACTTCTTTCATTCTACCCTAGTTTATCCGAAAAGTAAAGTTAATATTTCGCTATTATTCACAACTTTTAGTTTGTTTTTCAACAACTTTTAGCTATTATTCCCATTAAACCGGGGTAATATTTATTTTGCCGCTCCAATAACTTCAATTTCAACCAGCGCGCCCTTCGGCAGACTTGCAACCTCCACACAGGAACGGGCCGGGGCGTCCCCTGTAAAATATTTTGCATAAATTTCATTAACTGTTGCAAAATCATTAATATTGTCTAAAAATACTGTCGTTTTAATCACATCCGAATAACTCAGCCCGGCTTCTGCAAGAACGGCGCCAAGATTTTTTAATACCTGCTCTGTCTGGGCTTCGATACCCTCAGCCAAGATGCCCGTCTCAGGAATCAGTCCAATCTGTCCGGATGTGAATACAAAATCTCCGGCTTTTACCGCATGAACATATGGTCCGACCGCGGCCGGCGCATTTTTTGCATTGATAATTGTTTTTGTCATTTTGTCTACCTCCATTTTTTGTCTGTTTTCATGTCTCTTGTCTGTCTTTTTTATTCCTTCGGCATCCGTTTGACATCCGATACCTTATCGCTGCGCACCGTCAACTGCCACAAAGCCTGGGTCACCCGGTCGATGTCCTCTTCCGTCGTATAGTAATTAAAAGAAAACCGCGCCGTTCCCCTCGGATAGCTGCCCAAAGCCTTATGCGCCTCCGAAGCCTGATGGAGACCGGAGCGAATGATGATGCCATATTCATCTCTGAGAGCATCCTCCAGCTCCTTCTCATCCATAAAATCCGTCTGAATAGAAATTACAGGAATCCGGTCTTTGTAACCCGGCCCGATAATATGGACGCCATTGACATGCTGCGCTTTGCGGATGAACTGTTCCACCCGTTTCTGTCCCGCACGGCTAAGGGTATGCAGCGTTTTTTCCTCAATAAAGTCAAATGCTTTGTGTAAGCCGGCAATGGCCGCCGTATCCAGCGGATTCTGTTCAAAGTTTTTGCGCATATCCGAACCGCCAAGCATTTTTGCCGCCCGCTCGCTGGCTAAGAAACCTCCGATTTTCTCGGATGCAAAAAGGCCGTACCCGCCGGAAAATGTCAGGACGTCAACACCCCATATATTCATAAATATCGGGGCGCAGCCGGCCGTCTGAGCCACATTGACAATCATAAGAAGCCCATGCCTTCTGGCAAATTCACCCATTTCCTTTGCCTGAAGCACCGTACCGGAAACCTCCGACGCGTGGTTTACAATAACTGCTTTCGTATTTGGCCGAAGCAGTCTCTCCACAGCATCAAAGCCCTTTTCGCCTTTCAATGGGTCAAATAATATGAGCTGTCCCTTTTCATTGCACGGAATCCGCGTATACTCCACACCGCCAGGGCCTTCCTGCCCTGCTTCATGTCCAATGTCATTCAAAGCATCCATGACAACGTCACTTTCCATTGAAGAAATAAGTACATGGTCGCCATCCTTAAAAAGTCCGCGAATGACCGCATCCAGAGCCGCTCCGACTCCGGACGTAAAAACGACAGACTCCGGTCCCGGTCCGTGAAATAATTTATTCAGTCGGCCTCTTGTATCTTCCACAACCTCCCGGATACTGCCCGCATCCATGTTGGCCGAAGCAGACATCGCCTCTTCAACACCTTCGGCCTTCGGCACGAGGCTCGTCAACTGGTCCAGATAAATTGTATTCATTTAACGCTCTCCTCCTTTTATATGATATCTTTTAAAATTTCATTCAGAATTCTTTCTTATTTTAGCATACTTTTCCCATATTTGATACATAATATCGGACATGAAACCGTGAATTATCTCTCAAGAAGGAGAATCCGTATGCAAATTTTTTACATTATTGTACTTTCCATCGCTTCGATTGTTGAACTTTTTATCCTATGCAAACTGATGGGCTACCGGCAGCTCTCACAACTCAGTATGTTCGACTACGTCAATGGCATTACCATCGGCAACATTGCCGCCGAAATGGCAACCTCCCTGGACGACAGCTTTGTCGAGCCTCTGGTGGCCATGATTGTCTACGCCCTGGCCGCCATACTCCTGTCCTGGTGGAGCGGCAAATCCATCCGTGCCCGCAGGATTATTTCGGGGAAGCCAACGCTTCTGCTAAATAACGGCCAGCTTTTTGAAAAAAATTTCCGCAAAGCAAAAATTGACCTGAATGATTTTCTCTCCCAGTGCCGTATCGCCGGATATTTCGATATTTCCCAGCTCGAATCTGCCATTCTGGAAGAAAACGGCCACATTAGCTTTCTTCCTAAAAGCGGAAACCGTCCTCTGACTCCTGCCGATATGCAATTGACTCCAAACAGGGATGCCCTTGTGGCCAATCTGATTATCGACGGCCATATCATGCCGAAAAATCTGAAAGCCTCCGGCAAAGATGAAAAGTGGCTGAACAACCAGCTTCATACTTACGGCATTTCCGATGTCAAAGACGTCTTTTTGGCCACCTGCGATTTAAACCAGCAGTTTACGGTCTACACTTACACGAAAGGGCCGATTCCTGCGGACGTCCTGACCTGAAAAACACTCCGGTTCCGTAATATTTACATGAAACTTTCTCAATGAATGATATTTATTGGACTTCATTTTCACCGGTCAGGCGCATATTTTCAAACCATGTCCTGATTTCTTCCGCTTCCCCGGCCATGGTTCCCTGAATCATCTGGGGTGTGCCGCCTCCTTTGCCCTGATACAGTTTCTGTATTTCTTTGCCATAGTCTTTTGCCCGCTGTTTAGCGTCAATCAAAACATAACGATACCGTTTCCCATCTTCCCCGGCAAGAACCAGGACTCTTTCAACCTGTTCGGAAAGGAGATTCGCATACTCCCTCAAATCATTTCCCCCGAATTCATTTTCCAAAACACAGAGCGCATCTCCGGAAATTTTCAAATTTTCCGCCTTTACAGTCATTATTTCCCGCTTCATCTGCACCATCTTAAATTTCAAATCGCCGATTTCTTTTTGAAGCCGTTCTACGGCCTCCGAAATTTCGCCGGTCTTTGCCGACAGTAAATGAGAAATTTTCACAACACTGTCATGTTTATCCATATAATCGGCCAACGCCCGGTTTCCGGCCAGCATGGTCAGACGAACACCGCCCTTATAATTTTGTACGGACAAAATCTTAATCAGATGAATTTCTCCCGTCCGGAAAGGATGGGTTCCACAGCAGGCGCACCGGTCATACCCGGGAATTTCTACAATACGCACGTCCCCCGACAATTCCTTTTTGCTGCGGTAATCCATCTGTGCAAGCGCCTCCTTCGGCGGTACAAAGGCCCGTATCGGAACGTTCTCCTGAATAGCCCTGTTTGCCTCCTTCTCAATTTCCCGAACCTGGGCCTGCGTCAGTTCACCGTTAATATCCAGTGTAATGGCTTCGCTTCCCATATGAAATCCCACATTATCGTAGCCATATTTGCCATGAATCAGCCCGGAAACAATATGCTCTCCGGCATGATTCTGCATATTTGAAAAACGAAAATCCCAGTCCAGACATCCCCGGACCTCTGCTCCAACCTCCAGCGGCCGGTCCGCATAATGCCACACTTCTCCATCCTTCTCATGGGTATCGGAAATAACCGCCGAATCCACCCGTCCTCTGTCCCCCGGCTGGCCGCCGCCCTCCGGAAAAAAGGCCGATTTATCCAGACAAATCCGAAATGAATTCCCTTTCTTTTCACAGGCCGTCACCCGGGCGCTAAACTCCCGGATATACGGGTCTTTTTCATATAATTTATCCGTCATGATTTCTCACTCCTGTTTTCTGCCAAAAATTTCTTGAAGAAATTATACGCCCAATTGATACCGCCCGTCAAATAAAATAAGAACTACCAAACGCATCGATAGTTCTTATCCTTAATTTCTATGATTTTTACTGAAAACTTTTCCGGCCGCTGGCATCCTTGACGCCCATCTCTTCCCGGTATTTTGCCACGGTCCGCCGGCAGATTTTCACTCCCCGCTCAACGAGCCGTTCCGTAATCACCCGGTCGCTCAACGGCTTTTTCTTATCCTCTTCTTCGATAATTGCGGCCATCAGCTTCTTCACCTGTTCCGTGGTAATCTTACCGCTGCTGTTTCCCGCCGCAATACTCTTTGAAAAGAAATAATTCAAAGGGAAAATCCCCCAGGAGCATTGAAGATATTTATCTCGAATCGCCCTGCTGACCGTAGATTCATGTACTTCTAAAAGCTCAGCCACATCCTGAAGTCTCAACGGCTTCAAATGTCCCGTTCCCAGTTTGAAAAAATCTGCCTGATAATCCACAAGGCATTTTGCAACCCGCATCAATGTGGATTTTCTCTGACCGATACAGTTTTGTATCCACTCGGCCTGACGGATTTTATCCATAATATAGGTCTGTGTCTCCTTGGAGGATTCACTTTCTAAAACCTTCTTATAAAAATGATTGATTCCTATTTTGGGATATGTATATTCATTTAACAGAATTTCATAGTAGTTGGCCAGTTTAACTACGGTCACATCCGGCGTGATATATTTCAAATGACCTCTCGCATCAAAGCCGCTGCCCGGTTTCGGATTCAGCTCTTTAATATGATTGCAGGCTTCAATAACCGCCTCCATAGGAAGCTTCATCTTTTTACTGATAACATGAAGCTGATTTTTTGCCAGCAATTCCAAATAATCCGAAACGATTTTCCGGGCCACCGCATCCTCCTGCGCCTCTCTGTCCAACTGTAAAAGCAGACACTCCCTGAGATTTCTGGCACAGACGCCCGCCGGGTCCAACCCCTGCAAAAACTTCAGTTGGGTTTCCACAAAATCCACATCCGTATCAAACCGCGCTGCAATATCCTCCAGATTTTCTTCCATATACCCCTTGGAATCCAGAGAATAAACCATGAATTGAATGACATCATACTGCTGGTCGGTCAGCTCCACGGTCAACAACTGGTCCATCACATATTCGGACAGTTCTTCCCCCATATTCTCACTGTAATCCATCAAACGTTTATCATCCGAGCCTTCACCGCCATATTCCTGACGATAATAAATACGGTTTCTTTCATCAATGGAATCCAGCCATTCCAGTTTTTTCACCAAATCCCCGGCCTTCCCCGGGGTTTCGTAGACATCCTCGATATCCACAACCGGATTCTCCAAAGCAACCTCTTTAATATATTCGTTCAATTCCTGAGAACTCATCTGAAGTATTTCCATCGATTGTATCATTTTCTGGGACAATATTTGATTTTGAGTCACCGACAATCGAATATCCATAAATTTCCCCCGCTTTACCGCCCTTGTCTTAACATACAAGCCGCGAAAATAACCTCGCCTTCGGCTCGGTTACCTTCCATTATAACTCATTTTCTCCAGGATGGCAAAAATATTTAAAAAAGAACCGGTTATTCCTTTGACCGGGCCAATGAGGCAACAACCATCCGGTACAGATAATCCAGCCAGACGTCACTGCTCACCATATTTTCTTTGACCATGATACGCCAAACCGGACCCAGAATATTCTGAATGGCCGACATGAAAACACAGCGGGCATAGGTCTTATCCACATCATCTCCAATAATATTTTCTCTGTAAGCCGCATCCATCAGGTCGTCGGCCAGCTTCTCCATATATAAAATATTAATCTTTTCATTTTCAAAAACCGAAAAGATATAGTCGGACATTTTCTCCCAGTTCTTCATCAATTTTTCGCCAAATTCCATAATGGAATTAATGCTTCCGGAACAATCCGCCAGTCCCTGCAGGGAGCGGAGCTTTTCTTTCAGCGTATCGCAGGTTTTCATTGAATCCACAGCCGTATCAATCATTTTACGATAACCGTAAATCAATGATTTTGCAATAATCTCCTCTTTGGAGGAAAAATAATCGTAAGTTGTTCCTTTGCCAATCCCCGCTTCTCTGGCAATCTCGGAGACAGTCATGGCCGTAATATTGCGTTTCTCCTTCATAAGTCTCAGCACTGCTTCATAAATCGCAATCGCCTTTGGGTAATAATCTTTATTACAGCTCATCCGGTTCTTCCTCCACTTGAATGATTTCCTTTCGGTTAAATATATCATAGATGACAGGCACGACAAACAGAGTCAGACATGTTCCGTAAATCATACCGCCGATTGTCACTATGGCCATCGGCTGAACCATATCGCTGCCGTCTCCAATTCCAAGCGCCATCGTGGACATGGCAAGAATTGTCGTCAGGGCCGTCATGAGAATCGGACGCATACGTGTCCGTCCCGTCTCAATAAGGGCCTCTGTTTTTGGCCGGCCTTGTTGACGGAGCTGATTTGTATAATCAATAAATACGATACCATTATTGACAATAATTCCGCAAAGCATGATAAATCCAACCATGGCGATAACGCTCAGAATATTTCCGGTCAAAAGCAGTCCCAGAAAACCTCCGGTAAAAGCCAAAGGCACTGTAAACATGACGATGAACGGCGACAAAAGGTTCTGGAACTGGGCCACCATAATCAAATACATGATGACAATACCCAGACCCAAAAGCTGGAGAAGCTGTTCCATCGCTTCATTAATTGACTCGGTTTCACCGGAGAATTCGACAGAATATCCTTCCGGAAGTTCATAGTCTTTTACCGCAGCTTTAAACGCATCCGCAACAAGGGTCGTATTATGGGAATCATCCACGCCGCAGCTAACGCTGATATAACGCTGCTGCCCGTCTCTGTTGACCGCTGAAAGCCCTGTACGTTCCGTGATTTCCGCAATATCTGACAAAGCGACCTTTTCTTCTTCTCCGGCCTGATTTGTCGCGGTCAATTTCATATTCCGCACATCCTGGCGGGTCATACTTTCATTCGCCTCATCCCTGACATAGATACTGTAATCCTCCGTATCGGTGGACAGAGTGGCCGTTGATGTGGATGACGCAACGACTGCGGCCACCTGCTGGTACACCTGAGCCACTGTCAGATTATGGAGCATGGCTTCCTGTTTATTCACCGTAACCCGAAGCTCCGGTGACGGATTTTCCTGTCCGTCGGATACGTCCACCGTACCGTCAATCCCTGCCAATATCTCCGCATAATCGGAAGCAATCTCCTGAAGAACATCCAAATCTTTACCTTTAATCATCACACTGATTCCGGCGCCGCCCAAAGCGGACATATCCATTGTAGAACCGCTGGCTGAAACCTCGCAGTCCATATCGGCCGTTATATTTTCAATTTCAGCGGCCACCTCATTGCTGGTCATGCTTCGCTCGTCCTTTAAAATCACATACATAGAAATCGAATCCGTTGCCGTATCTCCCATAGAGGACATCATACTTAAACTGGAGCCAAGCATTGCGCCGACATCGTCCACTGCGTCAATGGTCTGAATCCGTGTCATAATTTCGTCCGACACTTCGACAGCTTCATCAAATGTCGTTTCGTCATCCAGGGTTACGCTGACTGAAATCTGCGGCGAATCCGTCGTTCCCATAAATTCCATACCCCTGGAGAGAATACCTGCCATGCTTCCGGCCAGCAGGGCCAGCACTCCAATCAAAAGCACCGCCTTATGTTTCAGCGACCAGCGCAAAGCCACTTCATATTTATCCAACAATTTATCAAAAAAGGCAAACTGCTTTTCCGTATTCTTCTTCAACATTTTTGAAGAAAGCATCGGCACAACCGTTAAGGCCACTATAAGACTGGCAATCAACGAATAGGCAATGGTCAGTACCAAATCCACAAACAACTGACGGGTAATACCATCTGTAAATATAATCGGAACCCAAATGCAGATTGTCGTCAGTGTAGATGCAATAATAGCCCCTCCAACCTGCTTTGCTCCCTGAATCGCCGCTTTCTTCACCGGTACGCCTTCGCCTCTTAACCGATAAATATTTTCAATAACAACAATTGAATTATCTACCAGCATGCCGACGCCGAGCGCCAATCCGGAGAGGGAAATAATGTTCATCGTTACTCCGGTAAAATACATCAGTACAATGGCGAACATAACGCTGATTGGGATGGAAATTGCCACAACAAAGGTCGGTTTAATGTCTTTTAAGAAAAGGAAAAGGACAATGATTGCCAGAATCGCACCGATAACCAGATTGCTCAGTACGGATTCAATAACCATATCAATATAAATTCCCTGGTCCATTAAAGGCGTCATCTCAAGACCATATTCCGCGACCTTATCCGAAGCCATATATTCACGCACCCGGCGGGCCACATCGGCTGTGGAATAGCCATTCTGTTTCTCTACAGAAATTAAAATTCCCGGCGCGCCGTTCATCTTTGCGTAGACCTCTGAACTATTATCTACGATGGCCACATCGGCCACGTCCTTCAAATAAACGGTTCCAAGTCCCTGTTCGGACAAATCCATCAACACAAGATTCTCAATATCCTCAATGCTTCCGAATTTATCACCGACACGGACCATGTAATCCCGTCCGTCCTCCGTCACATAGCCGGCCGGCATGGAAAAGTTTTGTGCCGTTAAAATTCCTTTGACCATATCTATCGTCAATATTTTTCGTATATCCGAGCTTTCCAGTGTCGTACTCCGGGTTTCGTTTAACTGATTCTGGGCTTCCTCCAACTGGGTTTCGCCCATGGCGATTTTAGCCTCGGCCGTACTCATTTCCACCGTTGCCAGCGCCTTATTTTTGCTCAGCTCCGCTTCAGCCTGAGAAAGCGTTTTCTTTCCCGAAGCCACCTCTTCCTCCGCCTGTGCAATCGCTGCCTTTCCCTGCTCAATCGCCGCTTTACCCGCGGCAATCTGTGTCCGAAGTTCATCTAGGGATTCGTTCTGGGATTCAAAGGCTTCCTTCAAAACAGCCAGTTCCGCCAGTTTGGCGGCCACATCTCCCGCCGCATTGGTAAACTCCTCAATAGAAGCATCCAACTGGGCCAGCTCCGCCGGAATCTGTTCCTTTCTGGTCTCGATGGCGGCTATCTGGGTCTGAACCTCCCCCAACTGGGCTTTCAATGCTTCGAGCTGTGCCTTGTCCTCATCCGAAATATTCTCCTGATTTTGAAGTTCTTCAATCGATGCTTTAAGGCCATTGAGTGTTTCGACTAAGGATGCATAGGCCGCCTGCCCTTCTTCCGATTCCAAAGCCGCTTTTTCTGCCTCTAAAGACGCTTTTTTAGCAGCAAGCTCCGCAGCCTGGGACGCATACTGCTCTGCCAGTGTATTCAATTCACTTTCCTGAGCAAGAAGCCCCTGATACTCTTCTTCCGCCTTTGTCAATATGCTTTCCATCTGAAGCAATTCGGCTTCTTTATCTTCCAACTGGGCTTTCTTAATGGCAATTTCATTTTCACCCTTCGAAAGCTCCGATTGGGCCGATGAAATCTGGCTTTCCGCACCGGCTAACTGTTCCGCCGCCGTCTGCTTTCCGCTTTCAAGCTGATTTTTTCCATTCTCCAGCTCAGACCTGGCCGAATCCAGCTCTTCCTGGGCTTCATTAAATTTATCATTAATTTTTCCGGTCAGACGCTCATTCAAGTCCGCAAGCTTTTCTTCGCTTAAAAGTACCTGCACCGAAGATTCAATCAACCCGGAAGCCGATACGGAGGCAACGCCATCCATACTGTTAATATCCGAACTGACTTTCTCATTATAAATCTTACTGACCTCTTCGGTCGTCATTCCTTCACCGGAAACGGCTGCCATCATAACCGGCATCATATCCGGATTCAATTTCATAATAATCGGCGTGCCGACCTCATCCGGCCAATAAGAACCAATCAAATCCAGATTTTCCCGCATTTCAATCGTCACCGAATCCATATTGGCATCCGTATTGAACTCAAGAATAACCAGCGAATAATTCTCACTGGATGTGGAACTAATATGTTTAATATTGCTTACCGTCGCCATCGACGACTCGATAGGTCCCGTAACAACGGTTTCTACCTGTTCCGGGCTTGCTCCCTGATATGTAGTCATTACAATTGCGTAGGGAAGATTCATACTTGGCAGTAAATCCGTCGATAATTTTGTAAACGATACAAAACCGAGGATAATAACAATAATGATTCCCACTACAACTGTATATGGCCTTTTGACACTAAATCGCGGCATCTTTTTGTCCTCCTTTTGCTGCTGAATTTCGACTGTCTGTATTCCGTCCGACCAGTCGGTCGGAATTTGTATTTGATTATACCATTGCCTCTCCCGGAACACAACCTTTTTTCACACTTTTAAGAAATCCTCTTATTAAAAGCATAACAAAAAAAACGGAACCAACTTCCTGAAAATCGGTTCCGTTACTTTATCTTTCGTGTATTCATTTTCTTATTTCTCCAAAAGCTTTACATATTTCTCATGTTCATCCTTCGGAATATCCAGCATCGTCAGAGCTTTCTCAGGGGGCCACCCTGTCTGCTTCA
>CABUAW010000033.1 GCA_902489645.1 uncultured Lachnospiraceae bacterium
TGTTTTATCGTAAACGACTGTGTTAAAGTCTGCATATTTTGGCCTCCTTTGTTGGTGTCTGTTATTTTAATATTATAGAACGAAAAAAAGGGTTTCGTAAATTGATTTTTTATTAAAAATCGTGTATAGTGTATGTTAACGTGCGATATTCGCCGTGACATAAAATAGAAATGATTTTGGAGGAATGACATTGACTTTACATACGGACTTTTATCATATACTGTGGTTTTTTATTATCTATTGTGTTTGCGGCTGGATATGGGAGAGCGCCTATTGTTCCGTGAAGGCCGGAAAGTGGATTAACCGGGGGTTTTTGATGGGACCCTACATTCCTATCTACGGATGCGGAGCGCTGGTCGTTTATTTAACGCTGTATCCTTTAAAAGAGCAGCTTTGGCTGGTTTATATCGGCGGCGTTATCTTTCCGACAATTTTGGAATTTCTGACATCGTGGATTATGGAAAAACTTTTTGCCGCCACATGGTGGGATTACAGCGATGAGAAATATAACATTCAGGGCAGGATATGCCTGAAAGTATCCCTTTTCTGGGGATTTTTTTCGCTTATCATGGTAGAAATCCTGCATCCGATAGTGCTGAACCTGATTGAAAAATTACCGAGGACGGCCGGTCAGGTGCTTGGCGGTGTTTTCATCGTTGTTTTTTCGACGGATTTAGTGAATACGGTTTTGGCAACTCTGGACGTGAAAAAAACATTGGCCAAAATGGAAGATGTCCGGGAAGATATTGCCCAGTTTTTGGAGATGCATAATCTCAGCCCTGAATTCAAAGAGCTTTCGCCGTCCGGCATGGTATCACGTTTGAAGGAACAGTGGGAAGAGCGGAAAGAATATCTTGAAAATATTCCTCTGACGGGCACAATCAATGAATACCGTGAGGAATTGGAGGAAAAATTGACGGCTCTTACCAAACGTTACGAAGAGAGCTTTTCAAAACCGCACATTGTTTTCCAGCATCATATGAAGGCCTATCCGAATTTTAAATCTGTCAGATATGCAAAGCCTTTAGAAGATATGAAAAAACGTCTGGAAAAACTGAGAAAGGAAAAATAAAATGCTTGCTTTTATTAAAGGCAGTCTTGCTGAAACGGGGACGGATTATGTGATTTTGGATAATCATGGCGTGGGCTATCTGATTTATACGCCGTCCTCTGTTTTAGAGGAACTCCCGGCCTTGGGACAGACTGTGAAAATGCATACATACATGTATGTCCGGGAAGACCAAATGGCCTTATATGGATTTTTGACCAGGGATGATTTACAAATATTCAAATTGCTGATTGGCGTCAGCGGTATCGGGCCGAAAGGCGCTTTGGGAATTTTATCGACAATTTCGCCAAACGCATTTCGCTTTGCCGTGATGGCGGGAGATTCCAAAACCATTGCAAAGGCTCCGGGAATTGGACCAAAAACGGCGCAGAAATTGATTATCGAATTAAAAGATAAACTGAAGCTTGAGGATATGTTTGAAGAAGACGGAGAACGTGATGCCGACGGAGTGTCCGGGGCAGATAACATTGCCGAAAAAGAGGCGGTCATGGCTCTGGTTTCCCTTGGATATTCGGAGACAGAGGCATTTAAGGCTCTTAAAAAAGCGGAGACCTCTCCCGATATGGACAGTGAGACGCTGTTAAAGCTCGCTTTAAAACAAATGCTGACCTTTTAGAGGCATGGAAAGATGAATAAGAGGATTATAACGACAGAATTTATTGAGGAAGATATTAAAACAGAAAATCACCTGCGGCCGGTCTGGCTGAAAGATTATATCGGCCAGCCAAAGATTAAAGAGGTGCTTGATATTTATATAAGGGCGGCAAAGCAAAGGGATGAAGCACTGGACCACGTACTTTTTTATGGACCTCCCGGCCTTGGAAAGACGACGCTTGCGGGGATTATTGCCAATGAGATGGGCGTCCATATGAAGGTGACCTCCGGGCCGGCCATTGAACGTCCGGGAGAAATTGCCGCCATTTTAAACGGGTTATCCCAGGGAGATATCCTTTTTATTGACGAAATTCACCGGTTAAACCGGCAGGTGGAGGAAGTGCTTTATCCGGCCATGGAGGATTTTGCCATAGATATTGTTATTGGCAAAGGTGCAACAGCCCGTTCCATCCGATTGGATTTACCCCAGTTTACGCTGATTGGGGCGACGACCCGGGCCGGGATGCTGACGGCGCCTTTGCGCGACCGCTTTGGCGTGATTCAGAGGCTGGAATTTTATTCGCCGGAAGAACTTGGCGAGATTATTTTAAGGTCGGCGAAGGTGCTTCATATGTCCATTGACGGGCCGGGAGCCATGGAGCTGGCGAGACGTTCCAGAGGGACGCCGCGATTGGCAAACCGGCTTTTAAAACGGGTCCGGGATTATGCCCAGGTCAAATATGACGGGCGCGTGACGGAAAGCGTCGCCAGAGAAGTCCTGGACATTCTTGAGGTGGACCGTTATGGGCTGGACTCGGTGGACCGGAATATTCTCTGGACAATGATTGAAAAATTTGGCGGCGGGCCTGTGGGCTTGGACACATTGGCGGCTTCCATCGGTGAGGATTCAGGAACGTTGGAGGATGTCTGTGAACCTTATCTGCTCCAAAACGGATTTATACAGCGGACGCCAAGGGGACGGGTTGTGACACCGGCGGCATACCGTCATTTAGGTCTGCCCGTGGAAGAAAAGTGAAAGCTTTCCCCACGATTTAGTCTTGTTTTTGTCTATGAGAGCGATTATAATAAAGATAGTGACTGCGGACTGGAGGGAGAATGATGGCTGCAAAGAAAGATATACAGGTATTAATCGGCGGCAAGGTCTATACGCTGAGCGGCTATGAAAGTGAAGAGTATTTGCAGAAGATTGCATTGTACATAAATAATAAGATGGAAGAGATGGACCAGATTCCAAATTATCGGCGCATGAGTATGGATATGCAAAAAACTCTGCTGGAGTTAAATATGGCCGATGATTATCATAAAGCAAAGAAACAGGTGGAGCTGCTTGAGGCGGATATCGAAGAGAAGGATAAGACGGAGTACGATTTAAAACATGAGCTTATCGGCGCTCAGATTCATTTGGAGGAAGCTGAGAAGGAGATTGAACAGCTGAAGAATGAAATTAATGATTTACAGAAACAGATTGTGAAGCTGGAGACGAAAGCCTATCAGAAACAATAAGAACACTATCGGACGGGAAATATTGAATTTCCCGTCTTTCTGGTTTCATAGATAGGAAAGCGGGAGAAATGGAAAATGGTTTCAGGTAAAGCAAGAAAAATAGAAATATTGGCGCCGGCCGGTTCTGTGGAAGGTATGAAAGCGGCGTTTCATGCCGGGGCAGACGCCGTGTATATGGGAGGCAGCCGTTTTGGGGCCAGGGCCTATGCGGATAATCCCGATGAAGAAGATTTGAAACGGGCGATTGATTATGCGCATATTCATCAAAGAAAATTATATCTGACGCTGAATACTTTAATGAAGGATAGTGAGCTGGAAGAAGAGGTTTATGATTTTCTTAATCCCTATTATAAAGAAGGCCTTGACGCGGTGATTATACAGGATTTTGGCCTGTTTTCCATGTTAAAACAGAGTTTTCCCGGCCTTCCGATTCATGCCAGTACCCAGATGACCATTACCGGAACCGATATGGCGAAGTGGCTGGAAAGCCAGGGAATGGAACGGATTGTGCTGGCCAGAGAGCTTTCGGTGGATGAAATTAAGAAAATCCGGGAAAGCACCGGTATAGAGCTGGAGGTTTTTGTGCAGGGCGCTTTGTGCTATTGCTATTCCGGTCAATGCCTTATGAGCAGTATGATTGGCGGACGCAGCGGCAATCGCGGCCGGTGCGCCCAGCCGTGCCGTTTGCCTTATCAAACCGGGAATTTGGGGAAAGCCGGCTTTCTGCTCAGCCCGAAGGATATATGCACATTGCAGGACATCCCGGAGCTGGTCGGCTGCGGTATAGATTCCTTCAAAATTGAGGGACGGATGAAAAAGCCGGAATATGCGGCATTGACGGCCATGCTCTATCGTCATTATACGGACCTTTATCAGGAATACGGCAGAGAGAAATTTAAGATTGATGAAAAAGATGTGGAGTGTCTGATGGATTTATATAACCGGGGAGGTTTTTCCGGCGGCTATCTCCATCGGAATAATGGGGCGGATATGATATTTACAGAACGCCCGAATCATATGGGCCTTCCTGTCGGCCAGACAGGGAAAAAAGGAGATATTATTGCCGCTGTTGATTTGGAAAAGGGCGATGTTCTGGAAATTCGCAGCAGCGATGGAAAAGAGGCTTTCCAATGGACCCTGGGACAGTCTGTACCGAAGGGCGGGACGTTTTGGCCGGAAACGGGAAGAAAAATGAAACAGAAACGATGCGCACCGGGGATGAAGGCTTTCAGAATGAGGAATCCTTCATTGATTGGGGAGCTTCACGAGCGTCATGTAAGACAGGAATTGAAAGAAAATATTTATGGAAGATTAAGAGTTGTGAAAGATTCTCCTGTTATGCTCACTCTAAAATGGTCGGGTGTTTCTGTCTGTTTGGAGGGAGAACGGGCGGAAACAGCAAAAAATCAGCCCATGTCAGAAGAACAGCTGAAAAAGCCGATTCAAAAGACGGGAAATACACCTTTTGCTTTTGAAAAACTGGAGGTAGAAACGGACGGCTTGTGTTATGTGCCAAACCAACAGTTGAATGAATTAAGGCGGGAAGCCCTCGAAGCTTTGGAGAGGGCCTGCCTTGAAAAATTCCGGCGGTGTGACGGTAGGATGCTTAAAGGCCCGTCCGTTCAAAAACGGGGGCCGAATCAGGAAGCAGCGGTGAAATTAAAAATATCACCGACACGGGGGCAAACGCCGTTAAATGTTATGCTGACAGGGCCGGAAACGCTGCGACGGGGCCGTATGCTGACAGAATATGAAGATGTTCAAAGCGTATATGTGGAACTTCACGAGGCGGCCGATGAGCAGTTTAAGACGGTAAAAATATTAAAAAAAGCCGGAAAAGAAATTTATTTTTGTCTGCCGGGAATTTTTCGGGAAAAGGACCGGGAACGGTTAGAAAAGTACATACAGGAGGCCGCGTCTTTTGCGGACGGCTGGCTGGTCCGGCAGATGGAGACTTTTTTCCTGGTACGCTCAATTGTTGAAGGGGCAAAGTTTGTCTTTGATTCCGGTATTTACGGGATGAATCATCGGGCAAAGGATTTTTTGACGGGGCTTGGCCGGATTCGGCTGACAGCGCCGGCAGAATTAAATAATACAGAGTTAAAAAAACTTGGCTGTGGGGACATGGAACTGGTGATTTACGGGCATCAACAGTTGATGATTTCGGCTCAGTGCGTAAAAAAAACAAGGGAAGGTTGTACAAAACGGCCGGAAATGTTACAATTAACAGACCGGCAGCATAAGCATTTTTATGTGTACAATGAATGTGAATTCTGCTATAACAAGATATACAATGGACTTCCGACGATGCTGATGGATAAGAAGAAAGAGCTTCAAAGCCTTTGTCCATCTTCTTTCCGAATACATTTTACCATGGAAACGGAAACACAGATGTCAGCGCTGTTAAAGAGCTTTCATAAAATTTTCGGGGAGGGAGTACCGGAGAAAAATATCCTTAAAGATTTTACAAGAGGGCATTTTACCCGTGGGATAGAGTAGGGAGATGATAGATATATATGGTCAATGTGATTATTCATGTATCAAAATATATACTGGCGATACTGGCGGCATCTTATGCGATGAAATGTTTTACCGTGTTCAGTGACCGTCATGAGTATGACCGCGGAAGTGTTTATACCACCCAGAATGTACTGATGTTCCTCATTCATTTTATTTGTTATCTGATTATTTATCTGATGACAAAAGATACAAAAATGCTTTATTTTTATGGAGCGCAGTTTGTTTTGTTCCTGGTGACGCTGATTATTTACGGGACGATTTATAAAAATGCTTCCCGTCTGATTGTCAATAATATGTGTTACCTCTTAATGGTCGGCTTTGTTATATTGACCCGGCTGGATTTTGATATGGCGGTCCGACAGTTTGTGATTGCAGTGGCTGCGGCCTGTGTCAGTCTTGCGATTCCGGCTTTTATGCTTCGGGTACGCATGGTGGACAGATGGGGAAAATTTCTGGGAATTTTCGGATTTCTGATGATTGCTTCCGTATTTGTGCTTGGAAGAAGTATGTACGGAGCGACGAACTGGATTTCTATCGGCGGATTCAGCCTTCAACCGTCGGAGCTGGCTAAAATTGTGTTTGTTTTCTTTGTGGCTGCAATGCTGGCCAGAGACACGAGCTTTAAACGGATTGTCATTACAACGGCGGTAGCTGCGGTCTATGTGCTTATGCTCGTCGTTCAAAAGGACCTGGGCGCCGCCTTGATTTTCTTCGTGACCTATCTGGTTATGCTTTATGTGGCCACGCATCAATTGGGCTATATGGTTCTCGGACTGTGCGCGGGCTCCGGTGCGGCCGTGGTGGCCTACAAGTTATTTGACCATGTAAAGACCCGTGTCGTCGCGTGGAAGGACCCTTGGGGAAATTATAACGACGCTGGTTATCAGATTGCACAATCGCTGTTTGCCATTGGCACCGGCGGGTGGTTCGGAATGGGGCTGTTCAAAGGAAGGCCGGATACCATTCCGGTCGTTGTCAGCGACTTCGTATTTTCTGCGATTTCGGAGGAGATGGGAGCGCTGTTTGCCATCTGCCTGATTTTGGTATATTTCAGTTGTTTTTTAATGTTTATTAATATTTCACTGCAGCTTGTAAAGCCTTTTTATAAGCTGGTCGCTATGGGATTAAGCACATCCTACGGTATCCAGTTATTTCTGTGTATCGGCGGTGTCACAAAGCTGATTCCCCATACCGGCGTTACCATGCCGTTAATCAGTTACGGCGGAAGCAGTGTTTTATCAACAATTATAATCTTTGCAGTCATTCAGGGCCTTTACCTGCTGCGACAAAGAGAGGTGTATATCCTTGAAAACAGACGAGACGAAAGAGACGAAGAAGAAGAGCGTCCGTAAAATAAATATTGACGATATGCCAAGGGAGAGCGGCGCAGACAGCTTTGGGAAAAAAGAGAACGCTTCGATGGGCGAAACGAAGGTGTTTGAGGACCTGCCATTAAATGACGGCGAGGATTTTGAATTTCAACCGGATTTTGATGAATTTGGTTTTTTTGAGGATGATATTTTGCAGGAACCTCAGATACCGAAGGAACGAAGAAGCCGCCAGAGAAGGTATGAACCGGAAACGGAGGAAGATTCGGAGGCGTTTACCGGGGAGGCTGTCGAAGAATCCGAGGCCGTTCCGGGAAAACGGCGGGTGAAAAAGCTCCGGCTGACTCCGGAGGAAATTCAGGAGCGGAAGGAAGTCCGTAAAAAGCGCCGGAGCCAGAACCCGGAAATCCTGGCTGTAACCTATGTGTTTTCCGTACTTTTTGTGCTGATGATTGGCTATTTTGTTTATTTTAACGCCTTTGTCAGTAAAAATGTCATTAACAGCGCTTATAATGTACGTATTAATTCATTTGCCGATACGGTTGTCCGGGGAAATATTGTTTCAAGTGACGGTACAGTTCTTGCGGAGACATTGGTGGATGAAAACGGAAACGAGACCCGGTATTATCCGATGGGGCGTATATTTGCCCATGCGGTAGGTACTTCGGAAATTAACCAGTCGGGGATTGAATTGTCCCAGAATTTTTATATGCTTCAGTCCAATGCCAACCCTATTCTGAATGCGCTTCAGGACATCCGGGGTGAGAAAAATCAGGGGGACCAGGTCGTCTCGACGTTGAATGCCAAATTGCAGGAAGCGGCTTATAATGCTTTGGGCTACAACGACGGAGCTGTTATTGCCATTGAACCGGCGACCGGAAGGGTACTCGCCATGGTTTCAAAACCGGATTTCGACCCGAATACTTTACTGACGGATTATGAAAATATTGTTGCCGAAGAAGGGAACGACAGTCTTTTGAACAAAACGACCTTCGGACTTTTTGTTCCGGGTTCTATTTTTAAAACGCTGACTTCGCTGGCTTATATTCGTTCCGGCGCCGATTACAATGCCTATCATTATGTTTGTGAAGGGCAGATTCATCTGGGCGGTGAAGAATCGATAACCTGCTTTGACCAGACCGTTCATGGTGAAGAAAACTTTATGGATTCCTTTGCCAATTCCTGTAATGCGTCTTTTGGAAATATCGGTTTGAGCCTGCCGGATAATCTGTTGAAAGATACGTGCGAAAGCCTGTTTTTTAACAGTGAACTTCCGACGGAGATACCGCACACAGAAAGTCTTTTTAGTCTGGCGGCCGATGATTCGGACTGGCAGACTGCGGCCACGGCCATAGGTCAGGGGCATACGCAGGTGACGCCTCTGCAGATGGTAATGATTGCGGCGACGATTGCCAATGGCGGAAATATGATGAAACCGTATATGGTAGATGCGGTGGAAACGGCCGGCGGCGGGCATCGAGTAAAGAAATATATGCCTGAGTCTTACGGTCAGGTGATGACGACACAGGAAGCAGAACAGCTTGGCCAGCTTATGGAAGCAGTGGTCAACTACGGCACGGCCACGTCCCTGTCCGGTTATGGTTATTCGGTAGCCGGTAAGACGGGTACGGCCGAGGTCAGCGGCAAGGGTGATAACTCCTGGTTTATTGGATATGCGCCGGTGGAACAGCCACGTATTGCCATTTGCGTCCTTGTGGAAAATGATGAGGGCTACTATGAAAGTGCGCTGCCCGTAGCCAACGCAGTGCTTCAGGCTTATCTGGCACAATAATTTAAGGTTGTATTTGTTTTTAATTGGTTGTATACTTATATCAAGAGAGACACACACCATAAGATGGAGGTACGACCATGACAGAAGCAACAAGCTGTGGCGGTGTGGTTATATTCAGAGGCAAGATTCTTCTGCTATATAAAAATTACAGGAATAAGTATGAAGGATGGGTTTTGCCAAAAGGAACTGTTGAGGAAGGTGAAGAATACAAAGAAACAGCTATCAGAGAGGTGCGTGAGGAAACTGGCGTCAGTGCTTCGATTATCAAATATGTGGGAAAAAGTCAATATACCTTTAATACCGCACAGGATTTAATCGTGAAAGACGTACACTGGTATCTGATGATGTCCGACAGTTATCATAGCAGACCACAACGTGAAGAATATTTTGTGGACTCAGGATATTACAAATATCACGAGGCTTATCATTTGTTAAAATTTACAAATGAAAAACAGATACTCGAGAAAGCGTACAGCGAGTACGTTGAATTAAAGAGGAGTAATCTGTGGGGCAATAAGAAATATTTCTGAGGAAAATACAGAAAACGCGTCGTTATGTAAGGAAGATTTTTATCCGGCGCGTTTCTCTGCATACTATGGCATTGTAAATCAGGGTTCCAATATGGGGGAATCCTGATTTTTTCTTTATATAACAGGAAATACTATGATAAATAAGATAATATATGGAAAGAAGGTAGTCTATGCTGGAAAAAATTAATCTTTCGAAAAAAATGTCGAAGAAAGAGTGCAAGGCCATGATGGAACAACTGGAACCCCAGTTATCATTGCTGCAGAGAAAGCTGAAGGCGTATAAGGTCCCGGTCGTGATTTTGTTTGAGGGCTTTGGAGCGTCAGGAAAAGGGACAATGATTAATGAATTGATTCAGCCGATGGACCCAAGAGGGTTTAAGGTTTATACAATTCAGAAACCGACGGAAGAGGAAGAAATGCGTCCTTATCTCTGGCGGTTTTGGACCAGGCTTCCTGAAAACGGTCGTATTCACCTGTTTGACCGGAGCTGGTATACAAAAATTGTAGAGGCACGGGCTGAAAAACACAGAAGCCGTGAAAAGACAGAAAATGCTTACAATGACATTTTGAATTTTGAGCAGGAATTGGCCCAGGACGGTATGTTAATTATCAAGTTTTTCCTTCACATTTCACAGAAAGAGCAGAAAAAGCGATTCCAGGCGCTGGAGGATAATAAGGAAACTAATTGGAGAGTAACGGAGGAAGACCGAAAGCATAATAAATCTTATGGGGATTGGTTGAAAGCCTTTGAAGAGATGATTCAGAAAACGGATACTTCTTATGGAAGCTGGACCATTGTTGAGGCGACGGACAGAGAGTATGCCAAAGTTAAAATTATTTCCACGGTTGTTGAGATTTTTGCAGACCGTCTTGCAAAGGAAGAGGCACGGGCGGCCGGTCAACCGGTACCGGCTAAAGAAACGGTTGAGGAAAGCGGACGGCCCGACTTTGGTTCTTCCGTACTTGATGCGGTGGATTTATCCAAATCTTTGACGAAGAGTGTTTACAAAAAAGAACTGGCAGATTTGCAGAAACGGATGGCCTTGCTTCACAGCGAGCTTTACAGACAGCGTATTCCGGTGGTTATCGGTTTTGAGGGATGGGACGCCGGCGGCAAAGGCGGGGCCATCCACCGGCTGACAAAGACGATGGACCCGCGGGGATATGAGGTTATTCCGACCTCTGCACCGAATGATATTGAGAAGGCTCATCATTACCTGTGGCGTTTTTGGAATCATATGCCGAAGGCCGGTCACGTGGCGATTTTTGACAGAACCTGGTATGGACGCGTTATGGTAGAGCGTATAGAAGGTTTTTGCACGGAGGACGAGTGGCGCAGAGCCTATAGCGAGATGAACCGTATGGAGGCCCAGTTGGCCGATGCGGGAGCCATCGTTCTGAAATTCTGGCTTCACATTGACAAGGCCGAACAGAAAAAACGGTTTGAGGAACGTATGGAGGACCCGAACAAACAGTGGAAAATTACGGATGAAGACTGGCGCAACCGGGAAAAGTGGGATGAATATGTAAAGGCGGTTGATGAAATGATTCTTCGTACATCGACGACCTATGCCCCGTGGATTATTGTCGAAGGAAACGATAAGCTTTATGCCCGGATTAAAGTGCTTCGGACCGTTGTTGAGGCCATTGAGAAACGATTAAAATAAAATTGCATAAGATAGTCATAAAAGACTTTTTGGAGTTCTTATGGCTTATAAGATTATGATAGATGCAGGACACGGCGGCAGCGACCCGGGAGCCGTTTATAACGGACGGCAGGAAAAGGACGATACATTAGCCCTGGCTTTGGCCGTCGGTAAAATTCTGGCGGCACATGGGGTGGACGTGGAATACACAAGAACAACAGACAGATATGATTCATTGGCGGAAAAGGCAATGAAAGCAAATACGGCCGGGGCGGATTTCTTCGTTTCTATTCACAGAAATGCCGCTCCCGTGCCGAATACAGCATCGGGGGTGGAAACCCTCGTATTCGACCGCAGCGGAATTAAAAACGAGATGGCGGAGAATATTAACCGTCGGCTTGAAGCTATCGGTTTTAGAAACCGCGGTGTGAAAGAACGGCCAAATGTTGCTGTGCTTCGCAGAACCCGGATGCCGGCAGTACTTGTGGAAGCGGGATTTATTGATTCTAATACGGATAATTCGTTGTTTGAGCAGAATTTTCAGGCGATAGCCCAGGGAATAGCCGACGGTATTCTTGATACGTTAGATATCGAATGATTTTTGCATATATGGCACAAAAATGCCGCAGACTCTGAAAAATCAGGGCTGCGGCTCTTTTGCTTTGATGCACCCGACGGGAATTGAACCCACGCACATGGCTCCGGAGGCCATTGCTCTATCCACTGAGCTACGGGTGCAAGTAGTATTCTACTATACTTAAAAAGAAAATGCAATGATTTTTTTGAAAAAATTCCATGTTGCTTCTCTAAAAGGCCGATATAGTTGACTAAAAAGGCTTTTTTTGATAGAATAAATTGAAAAGGAGGATTTCTATGAAGACAAGCCGTAGTAAAATAATACTTATTATTATTCTGTCTGTGATTGTCATTGCAGCGGCAATTGCCGGCGTTGTATTGTCCATGAAGAATAAATCGGAAGAGAAACAGGCTTCGGCCACAAAGACTTCGGAAAGTGTCGTTATCAATGAAGATGAAGTCGCAAAAGACCGGCTGCTGAAGGATAAATATCCGGAAGTCAACGATTTGATTAAAAGATATCGTGAAGCGTTGACAAATGGCGATGTGGACGCTTTAAAAACTATTTATAATACACAGGATGAAATCAGTAACGATGTGCTTTCATCCACTTCAAAAATTATTGAGGGCTATACGGATACGGTATGTTATACCAAAAAAGGACTGGAAGACAACTCGTTTTTCGTATTTATTTATGACAAGCTGAAAATCAGCGGCATCAATACACCAGCGCCGAATCTGACGATGGTTTATGTAAAAAGCACGGCCGACGGTACATATTATATTTACCGGGGCGAATTAAACGGCTCTACAGCCGCTTATGAATATGATGCTGAGACGAAGGCCTATATTGAGAAGCTGTATGAAGATGATGAAGTGAAGGATTTAATGGCGACGGTATATCAGGAAAAAGAGGCGGCCTGTGCGAAGGATGAAGCGCTTCGCAACTTTATTGACGGCCTGTCTTCCCCGACATCGGACGTGATTGATGAAACAACAGCTGAGACCTCCCAAGAGAACGTTGAGGGAGAGAATGCTGAGGGTGAAAGCGCTGAGGGTGAAAATGCCGAAAATGGTGAAATGGAAGGCCAGGGCGAAGAGACACAGCCGGCTGACCCGGAAGTTACGGAATAGCCGCTTTAAAACAAGAGATAAAAGGTTTCTATTACGAGGGTAGTAGAAACCTTTTATTGGGATAAAGGAAGATAATAATGGAAAAAATGAGATTAAATAAGTATTTAAGTGCCCAAGGGATATGCTCCCGAAGAGAGGCGGACCGTTATATTGAAGCCGGAAAGGTGACAATTAATGGACAGGCCGCCGGAATGGGAGAAAAAGTTGACGGTACGGAAGAAATTTGTCTGGACGGGAAGCTGGTCAGCGGAGTCAGGGAAGAAAAAATTGTGCTTGCCATGAATAAGCCCTCCGGCATTGTCTGTTCCAGTAAGGAGAAGGACAATATCATTGATTATTTAAAATATCCCAAAAGGGTATATCCGGTCGGACGTCTGGATAAGGATTCCACAGGACTGATTTTACTGACAAATGACGGCGAATTGATGAATGAAATTTTAAAGGCCAGGAATTACCATGAAAAAGAATATGAAGTCCGGGTTCGGGAACGGATTACGGCAGATTTTATCCGCAGAATGAGTGAAGGGGTATGGCTCTCTGAATTGGGGGTAAAGACCCGGCCATGTAAAGTCAGGAAAGTGGATGCATATACCTTTCGGATTGTTTTAACACAGGGATTGAACCGGCAGATTCGCCGCATGTGCGCATATTTTAATTTCCACGTGGTTACATTAAAGCGCATACGGATTATGAATATTTGTCTGGGCGACCTTAAAGAAGGCGAATGGCGGGAGGTTAAAGGGCGTGAATTAAAAGAGCTGCGGGGAGGAATCAGCCATGAGTGATTTATTGAAAGAAATGCGGGAGCTGATTCAGAAGCTGAATGAAGCATCCAAAGCATATTATCAAGAAGCCCGGGAGATTATGAGCAACTTCGAATATGATGCTCTTTATGACCGTCTTCTGGCGCTGGAAAAAGAAACGGGAACGGTTTTGGCAGACAGCCCGTCCGTTCATGTGGGTTATGAAGTACTCAGTGAACTACCGAAGGAAAATCATGATTCGCCGATGCTTTCCCTGGATAAAACAAAGGATGTGGAGGCTCTGAAAAGCTGGATTGGCGGCCATGAGGGACTGCTTTCATGGAAACTGGACGGTCTGACAATTGTGCTGACATACAGAAAGGGTGAGCTTTATAAGGCGGTTACCCGGGGGAATGGTATTACCGGAGAAGTTATCACAAATAATGCAAAAGTATTCCGGAATTTACCGCACCGGATTCCCTATGAAGGAGAATTGGTACTGCGCGGCGAAGCGCTGATTAAATATTCGGATTTTCAAAAGCTGAATGAAAGTATTGAAGATGTGGACGCAAAATATAAAAATCCCCGAAATCTGTGCAGCGGCTCGGTGCGTCAGTTAAACAATGAAATCACAGCCCGCAGAGGCGTTTATTTTTACGCCTTTACTTTGGTAAAAGCGGAAGCGGTTGATTTTAAAAACTCCCGTAAAGAACAGATGGCGTGGCTTCACCGCCTTGGCTTTGAAACAGTGGCCTATAAAATGGTGGATGCTTCAAATATCGAAGCGGAAGTCCGGTGGTTTTCAGAACATGTGAAGGCAAACGATTTGCCGTCAGACGGGCTGGTGCTGACATTGGACGATATTGCCTACAGCCGTTCTCTGGGAACAACGGCAAAATTTCCGAGGGATTCCATTGCCTTTAAATGGGCCGATGAGACGGAGAAAACACGGCTTCTTGAGGTGGAATGGAGCGCGTCACGGACAGGGCTTATCAATCCGGTGGCCATATTTGAACCGGTTCAATTGGAAGGAACCACCGTATCCCGTGCAAGTATTCACAATGTCAGTATCGTAGAAAGCCTGGAACTGGGACTTGGCGACGAACTGATGGTGTATAAGGCGAATATGATTATTCCCCAGATTAGTGAGAATCTGACGCGGAGCGGCACACTGGAAATCCCGGAGATTTGTCCGGTTTGCCATCAGCCGACAAAAATTTTGCAGGAAAATGATGTGAAAGTGCTGACCTGTCCGAATCCGGACTGTGAGGCGAAGCATATCAAAGGCCTTTCGCTCTTTGTATCCCGTGACGCCTTTAATATTGAGGGCTTGTCCGAGGCTACTCTGGAAAAGTTTGTCCAGAAAGGCTTTATTCACAGCTTAAAGGATGTATTTCATTTGGAAAACCATAAAGAAGAAATCATTGAGATGGAGGGTATGGGAGAAAAGTCTTATGCAAATCTCATTCAGGCTGTGGAAAAATCCCGGAATATAGCGACCGCACGGTTTGTGTACAGCCTTGGAATCCCCAATGTGGGGCTTTCGAATGCAAAGCTTTTGTGCCGGTATTTTAAAGATGATGTATCGGCCCTGATGTCGGCGGACGCGGAAGAAATTACAACCATTGAAGGTATCGGGCCGATTATTGCAAAAAATGTGGAAAGCTTTTTTGCGGATTCAAAAATGCGCAAACGGGTCGAAGAACTTCTTTTAGAAGTACATCTTGAGAAGGAAGAAATTTCAGAAGATGCGATGATATTTAAGAATATGACCTTCGTCATCACAGGGAGCGTTCATCATTTCGCCAACCGGAATGAGGTCAAGGCGCTGATTGAATCCAAGGGCGGAAAAGTTGCCGGTTCCGTATCCTCAAAAACGAATTATCTGATTAATAATGATTCGGCTTCGGCTTCCTCAAAAAATAAAAAGGCGAAAGAACTTGGAATTCCTATCATTACGGAAGAAGAGTTCCTTCAATTTCTCGATTAATCTGAAAGATTGTATTTTTTGAAATACCCGGCGGTCAAAATGGTTCTTATTGAGAAAAACTATATTGACAGCCGGGAGGTTCGGTGATATTCTATGAGCATAAATCCGAGTAAAATACTCGGATATAAGAGGTGAGAGTATGAAACTTTCAACAAAAGGCCGATATGGTCTGAGAGCAGCAGTGGACTTGGCTCTGTTTTCAAAAGAAGGACCCATATCGATTAGTACCATTGCCTCCCGGGAAGGTTTGTCCGAGAGTTATCTGGAGCAGCTCTTTGCCAGATTAAAAAAAGCGGGGCTGGTCCTGAGCATCCGGGGCACGAATGGCGGTTATCAACTGGCAAAACCGGCCGGCGAAATTTCCGTCGGAGATGTACTCCGGGCTTTGGAGGGAGACATGGTGGTTGTCGATTGTCCCGACAGTGAAAGTAAATGCGCCAAATTTGACTCCTGTGTCACAAAATATGTCTGGAAGCGTATAAATAATAGTATTAGTGATACGATGGATTCTATGACATTGGAAGAAATTGTTGCGAACAGTCCTGGAATTACAAAAGAAAACGGTCAAAAAGCATATTGCTCAAAATAATATATATGAATGGAGAGAAGATAAGATGGATAAGAAGATTATTTATCTGGACCACGCGGCAACGACGGCGACACGGCCAGAGGTCGTAGAAGCAATGCTGCCTTATTTTACTGAGAATTATGGAAACCCTTCCACAGTTTACGACCTGGGAGCGAAAAATAAAACGGTAGTTACACAGAGCCGTGAGATTATCGCCAAAGCTTTGGGAACCGATGCTGCCAATGTTTATTTTACAGCCGGCGGTTCTGAATCGGATAACTGGGCGCTTGTTGCGACAGCGGAGGCTTATAAAAATAAAGGAAATCATATCATTACATCGAAAATCGAACATCATGCGATTCTTCATACCTGTGAATATCTTGAAAAAGAACGCGGATATGAAGTGACTTATATCGATGTGGATGAAAACGGAGTCATTAAACTGGATGAATTGAAAAAAGCTATCCGTCCGACAACGATTTTGATTTCCGTTATGTTTGCAAATAACGAAATCGGAACCATCCAGCCAATTAAAGAAATCGGGGCGATTGCTCACGAACACGGCATTTTGTTCCATACGGATGCGGTGCAGGCTTTTGGACAGCTTCCAATCAACGTTGACGAGATGAATATTGATATGCTCAGTGCCAGCGGTCACAAACTGAACGGACCAAAGGGTATCGGTTTCTTATATATCCGCAAGGGTGTGAAGATTCGTTCCTTCGTTCATGGCGGCGCTCAGGAACGTAAGCGCCGGGCCGGAACAGAAAATGTGCCGGGCATCGTCGGTTTAGGTAAAGCTGTTGAGATTGCCGTAGCTACAATGGATGAACGGATTAAGAAAGAAACCGAACTGAGGAATCATTTGATTGACCGTATTTTGGCAGAGATTCCTTATACACGTTTAAACGGCGACAGAGAACGCCGTCTTCCGAACAATGCAAATTTCAGCTTCCAGTTTATTGAAGGCGAATCTCTGTTGATTATGCTTGACATGGCAGGCATCTGCGGTTCCAGCGGTTCCGCCTGTACGTCCGGTTCATTGGACCCATCCCATGTACTGCTGGCCATTGGTCTTCCTCATGAGATTGCGCACGGTTCTCTGCGTCTGACTCTGGGCGAGGATAATACAATGGAAGAGATGGATTATGTGGTTGATAAGATTAAGGGCATTGTTGAACGTCTCAGAGCAATGTCTCCATTATACGAAGATTTTGTAAGAAAGAACAAATAGGAGGAGTTTTTATGTACAGCGAAAAAGTAATGGACCATTTTCAGAATCCAAGAAATGTGGGAGAAATCGAAAATGCCAGCGGCGTAGGTACTGTTGGCAATGCAAAATGCGGCGATATCATGCGTATTTATTTTGATATTGACGAAAATCAGATTATTCAGGATGTAAAATTCAAGACATTCGGCTGCGGCGCGGCAGTGGCTACGAGCAGCATGGCCACAGAGCTTGTAAAGGGAAAATCCATTTACGAAGCTTTGGAGGTTACAAATAAGGCGGTTATGGAAGCGCTTGACGGTCTGCCGCCGATTAAAGTTCACTGTTCTCTTTTAGCGGAGGAAGCAATCCATGCCGCACTCTGGGATTATGCGGAGAAAAACGGTATTAAGATTGACGGACTTTCCAAGCCGAAGTCGGATATAGGTGAAGAAGAAGTTGAAGAGGATTATTAATCCATGAAAAATAAAAAAGTCATTGTTGGGATGTCCGGCGGAGTGGATTCTTCTGTGGCCGCTATGCTTTTAAAAAAGCAGGGCTATGATGTGGTCGGCGTGACGATGCAGATTTGGCAGGACGAAGAAACGGCCATTCAGGAAGAAAATGGCGGCTGCTGCGGATTGAGCGCTGTGGACGATGCGCGCCGGGTGGCCAGCCAGTTGGACATTCCCTACTATGTGATGAACTTTAAAAAAGAATTCAAAGAATGGGTGATGGATGACTTCGCCGAAGAATATTTTCGGGGAAGGACACCGAATCCATGTATCCGGTGCAATCGCTATGTGAAGTGGGAAGCGCTCCTGCATCGGGCGGTGTCCATTGGCGGCGATTACATTGCCACAGGGCACTATGCCAAAGTTGTCCGTCTGGAAAACGGCCGGTATACATTAAAAAAAGCGCCTTCCAGAAAGGACCAGACCTATGCTCTTTATAATCTGACCCAGGAGCAGCTATCGAGGACATTGATGCCGGACGGTGATTATACGAAAGAACAAATTCGTCAGATGGCGGAGGAGACGGGGCTTCTGGTGGCTTCCAAACCGGACAGTCAGGATATTTGCTTCATTCCCGATGGAAATTATCAAAAGTTTCTCTACGAATATACGGGTAAAAAGCTTCCAAAAGGGAATTTTGTGGATTCAACGGGGAAAATTCTCGGTACACACGAAGGAATCACCCACTATACGGTGGGACAGCGAAAGGGCCTGAATCTTTCCATGGGGCATCCCGTATTTGTCACGGAGATACGTCCGGAGACGAATGAAGTGGTCATCGGTGAAAGCCAGGAGGTTTTTAAGTCCGCTCTGACGGCGTCGCATGTCAACTGGATGTCAATTCCGGAACCGGTGCCGGGAGAGAAAATCCGTGTCCATGCAAAGGTACGTTATGCCCATTCGGGAGCTATGGCGACCGTCTCTATGACGGAAGATGGTATGCTCATCTGCGAATTCGATGAGCCTCAGAGAGCTATTACGCCGGGACAGGCCCTTGTCATGTATGACGGGGAATATGTTGTCGGCGGTGGTGTGATTGAGGCGGTTAAGGGCTGAAAGCTGTTTAAGGAGGTAAGCCTATGTGGGTAAGAGCAGATTTAAAACAGAGAGCAAAGCAGAGCCTGCGCGGTTATTATTGGGCGGCGGTGGGCGTCTGTCTGATATTTCTCGTGCTTCAGTATGCGGCGGGAACCAATGGCAGTTCGGCGGCTTCGTCGGGAAATTCCGGCACGCAACAAGTGACCGCAAATCTTGGAGACAATGATTTTTCTTTTGATGTGCAGAACTATACGTTACCTCAGCTTAAAGAATATGCGGAAAAATTTATTTATTCGGAAACCGGAGTCGGTATGTTTACGAGCGTCATGACCTCTGCGGTGCTGTTTTACGGAATTTTATTAATGCTTGTCCGTATCTTCCTGAACTATTTTATTGTCAATCCGATTCAGGTTGGGATGGCCAGCTTTTTCTATCGGAATCGAACAGAAAAGACCAGTGTTGGAGAACTGGCCTTTGCGTTTAACCGAAGAGATTTTCTGCCTGTCGTGAAAACCATGTTTCTTAGGGGACTGTATATTTTCCTGTGGACACTTGTACTTATTATTCCGGGCTTCATTAAAAGCTACGAGTACCGTATGGTAGATTATATTCTTGCCGAGCATCCCGATATGCCGACGAGGGAAGTGTTAAACCTGAGCCGACAGATGATGATGGGCCATAAATGGAATACATTTATTCTGGATATGTCCTTTATCGGATGGGCTTTCCTGGGCGCGATAACCTATGGAATTGTCGATATTTTCTGGACAAATCCATATATGCGGGCCACGGAAGCTGAGCTGTATGAGGTGCTTAAACATCAGGTTACAGCGGGAGCATCACAGGCTGACGTTTTTTAAATATGGTATAATACTTAAAGCCGAGGGTTTTTAAAAGCTCTTCGGCTTTTTTAAAATCATAGGCAATGTGTTCCGGTTTATGAGCATCGGCGCCGACAGTAATTTTTTCACCGCCAAGCTCCCGGTAGCGTGCCAGAATATCGGCCTGTGGATTTGGCTGTCCGAGACCGTATTTGTAACCGGCCGTGTTGACCTCCAGCGCCAAATCATGGTCGATGATGGTTTTTAATGCTTTATCGAGAATAAAGGCATGCTTTTCATAAGTATAGCCTTTATTTTTTTCCGGCGCATAGCGAATCAGATAGTCCATATGGGCATAGGTGTCAAAATTCTGATAAGCGGCCGTGTTGTCGATAATGGTCTGAAAATATATGTCGCAGATGTCCTTAACGCTGCGTCCTTCCCAAAATTCGGTTTCATAAGGGTCGCCGTGAAGCATATGTTCCGGAGCAGTACCGTGTTCACGGATATAGTCCAAATCCTTTGGATACCACGGCGCGGCAATCAAATGGGAGGAACCGATAATAAAATCAAAATCATAGGCCTCGGCCACGGCCGTATAGCGGTCGGCCAGATATGGGATGAGACCGAATTCGATGCCGAACAGGACTTCAATTTCATTTCTGTATTTATCCTTTAATTCCAATAATTTATTTTCATAAGCTTCCATATCCACTTCGAATAAAACCGTACCGTCGGCCGAAGGATAGTCATAGTCCAGATGCTCGGTGAAGCAAATGGTTTTTAATCCTTTGGCGATAGCTCCCCGAATCATATCTTCCATCGGCGATTCGGAATCCGTAGAAAAGGATGAGTGCATATGTATATCGCTGGTAATCATAATCAAGCCTCCATGCGTTGTATTTTTATTCAAATATAGTCCATTTTTAAATATTTGTCAAATAAATAACAAATATTATCCGAAATTAACTTGAATTTTATTATGTAATTGGGTAAAATAGAACTATAAATAATAATATAATCTAAATCTAGGAGGAACTAAAATTATGGCAGTAAGAGTAGCAATTAATGGTTTTGGTCGTATTGGTCGTCTGGCATTTCGTCAGATGTTTGGTGCTGAGGGGTATGAAGTTGTAGCGATTAACGACTTGACAAGTCCTGCTATGCTCGCTCATTTATTAAAATATGATTCTTCACAGGGAAGATATGCACTGGCAGATAAAGTAACAGCAGGTGAAGATTCAATCACTGTTGACGGTAAAGAAATTCGTATTTATGCTTTCCCGGATGCAAATAACTGTCCATGGGGTGAATTAAAGGTTGACGTTGTTCTTGAATGCTCTGGCTTCTATACATCCAAGGACAAAGCACAGGCTCATATTAATGCAGGAGCCCGCAAGGTTGTTATCTCTGCTCCAGCCGGCAATGATTTGCCAACCATCGTTTACAATACAAACCATGAAACATTGAAAGCGGAAGATACAATTATTTCCGCAGCATCCTGTACAACAAACTGTCTGGCTCCTATGGCAGACGCTTTGAACAAATATGCACCGATTCAGTCCGGTATCATGTGTACTATCCACGCCTATACCGGTGACCAGATGACTCTGGACGGACCGCAGAGAAAAGGCGATTTAAGACGTTCCCGTGCGGCAGCAGTTAACATTGTTCCAAACTCCACAGGTGCAGCGAAGGCTATCGGTCTTGTTATTCCTGAACTCAACGGCAAACTTATCGGTTCCGCTCAGCGTGTTCCAACACCGACAGGTTCCACCACAATCCTGACAGCCGTTGTTAAAAAAGCGGGCGTTACAAAAGAAGGTATCAACGAAGCTATGAAAGCAGCAGCGAATGAGTCCTTCGGATACAATACAGACGAAATCGTATCTTCCGATATCGTTGGTATGACTTATGGTTCCCTGTTTGATGCAACCCAGACGATGGTATGCCAGATTGCGGAAGATTTATACGAAGTTCAGGTTGTGTCCTGGTATGATAATGAAAACAGCTACACAAGCCAGATGGTTCGTACAATTAAATACTTCTCTGAATTGGCATAAGATTCAGTAAGACCGTAAAGGTCCGGTCCAAAGGGCCGGACCTTATTTATATTATAATAATGGAGGCGATAATCATGGGATTAAACAAAAAATCTGTAGATGATATTAATGTAAAAGGTAAACGCGTGCTTTGCCGCTGCGATTTTAATGTGCCTTTAAAGGATGGCGTAATTACAGATACGAACCGTCTGACAGCGGCGCTCCCTACAATTAAGAAATTAATAAACGATGGCGGAAAGGTTATTTTATGTTCCCATCTTGGGAAACCAAAGGGAGAACCGAAACCGGAGCTTTCTCTGGCGCCTGTGGCTGTAAAGCTTACCGAATTGCTTGGACAGGAAGTAAAATTTGCGGCGGATAACGAAGTTGTCGGACCAAATGCCAAAGCGGCTGTAGAGGCTATGAAAGACGGCGATGTGATTTTACTTGAAAATACCCGTTATCGTATAGAGGAAACAAAGAACGGCGAAGCTTTCAGCAAAGAGCTGGCTTCAATCTGCGATGTCTTTGTAAATGATGCTTTTGGCACGGCTCACCGGGCGCACTGCTCCAATGTGGGTGTGACTGAATATGTAGAGACAAGCGCAGTCGGTTATCTGATGCAGAAGGAAATTGATTTCCTCGGCAATGCGGTCAATCATCCGGTGCGTCCGTTTGTTGCTATCCTTGGCGGCGCTAAAGTGGCAGACAAATTAAATGTTATCTCCAACCTTCTGGAAAAGTGCGATACACTGATTATCGGCGGTGGTATGGCTTATACCTTCCTTAAAGCAAAGGGATATGAAATCGGCACATCCCTGGTGGATGATTCCAAACTGGATTACTGTAAAGAAATGATGGAAAAGGCTGAGAAGCTCGGCAAAAATCTTTATCTTCCAATTGATACGACCATTGCTAAGGATTTCCCAAATCCAATTGACGCTGAAATCCCTGTGACCGTCGTACCTTCGGATGCGATTCCGGCCGATATGATGGGCTTGGATATCGGTACGGCTACCGCTGAAAAATATGCAGAAGCGGTTAAAACAGCGAAAACCGTTGTATGGAACGGACCGATGGGTGTGTTTGAAAATCCAATCCTTGCCAAAGGTACGATTGCCGTGGCTAAGGCGCTGGCTGAAACAGATGCAACCACTATTATCGGCGGCGGAGATTCCGCAGCAGCTGTAAACCAGCTTGGATTTGGTGACAAGATGACCCATATTTCCACCGGCGGCGGCGCTTCCCTTGAATTCCTTGAAGGCAAGGACTTACCAGGTGTTGTTGCGGCAGACGATAAATAAGAGAGGAATAGAAATCATGCGTAGAAAAATAGTTGCAGGAAACTGGAAAATGAATATGACACCGTCCCAGGCGGTCGCTTTAATCGAAGAATTAAAACCGCTTGTTGTCAGTGAGGATGTGGACGTAGTATTCTGTGTTCCGGCCATTGATATTATCCCGGCGGTGGAGGCCGTAAAGGGAACCAATATCCATATTGGCGCCGAGAATATGTATTTTGAAGAAAAGGGCGCTTTTACCGGTGAAATTGCACCGGATATGCTTACGGATGCCGGCGTTGAATATGTGATTATCGGTCATTCCGAGCGCCGTGAATATTTTGCAGAAACCAATGAGACAGTGAATAAAAAAGTATTAAAGGCTTTTGAACATGGTTTGACGCCGATTATCTGCTGTGGGGAATCCCTCACCCAGAGAGAACAGGGCATTACTATTGACTGGATTCGTCAGCAGATTAAGATTGCTTTCCTGAATGTTACGGCCGGGCAGGCAGCAAAAGCTGTTATCGCTTATGAGCCAATCTGGGCGATTGGAACCGGCAAAGTAGCTACGACTGAACAGGCTCAGGAAGTTTGTTCGGCTATCCGTGCATGTATTCGGGAGCTTTATGGCAATGATACGGCAGAAGCTGTTCGTATTCAGTACGGCGGCAGCGTATCTGCAGCCAGCGCTCCGGAGCTTTTTGCCCAGGCCGATATTGACGGCGGACTTGTCGGCGGCGCCAGCCTTAAAAAAGATTTTGGGGCTATTGTCAATTATAAATAAAAGATGATTTGTCGATGAATTGGTCCGGCTATAATCTGTTTATAGCCGGGCTTTTTTTGTCCCGTGATGCGGAATTTGGATGACTTAATATTTTTTACTAAAATTTTGAAAAAGGTATTGACTATTTGCACATAAGGCATATAATATAAATATATGAACAATTAATCATATGAATTTATTTTTAAGGAGAGATATATTATGAAAAAGAAATTTAAATTAATCGATTTGGATTGTGCCAATTGTGCAGCGAAGATGGAAGATGCCATCAAAAAGATAGATGGCGTGGAAGATGCCAATGTAAGTTTTATGACACAGAAGATGACAATTGTGGCAGAAGAAGACCAGTTTGACCGGATTATGAAAGAAGTTGTCAAAGTATGTAATAAAGTTGAGCCGGACTGCCAGATTGTATTATAATGGAGGCCGAATATGACGAAAAAACAAAAAAATATGCTGGCCCGTATTATTGTGGCCGCCGTACTTTTTGTGCCGCTTTTCGTTGCTGAACATATGGGGAAGCTTGCCTTTAGCTCTGAACTGCCGGTAAGCTTCCTTTTGTATCTCATTGCCTATGTCATTGTGGGATGGGATATTGTTTATAAAGCGGTGCGTAATATTTCCCACGGACAGGTTTTTGATGAAAATTTTCTTATGTGTGTGGCCACCTTTGGGGCGTTTGGCGTGAAAGAATATGAAGAGGCCGTGGCCGTTATGCTTTTCTATCAGGTCGGAGAGCTGTTCCAGAATTATGCGGTAAACCGTTCCAGACAGTCAATTACGGAATTGATGGATATTTGTCCGGAATATGCCAATATTGAAGAAGATGGCGAATTAAAGGAAGTGGACCCGGATGATGTAGAAGTCGGTGACATTATAGTTGTTAAACCGGGCGAGCGAATTCCTTTGGATGGGATTGTAACCGCCGGAAGCTCCTTTGTGGATACATCGGCATTGACAGGCGAGTCCGTTCCGCGTCAGGTTGGCGAAGGCTCGGAAATTATCAGCGGCTGTGTCAATGGCAGCGGACTTTTAAAGGTACGGGTAACAAAAGAATTTGATGATTCCACTGTGGCGAAGATTCTTGAATTGGTGGAAAATGCCAGCAGTAAAAAAGCGAAGGTTGAAAACTTTATTACAAAATTTGCACGATACTATACGCCGATTGTCGTTGTGGCCGCGGTTGTTCTGGCGATTGTTCCGCCGTTGGTCCTTGGCGGCGGCTGGAGTGATTGGATGCTGCGGGCCTGCAGCTTTCTTGTTATTTCCTGTCCATGCGCCCTTGTTATTTCAGTGCCTCTCGGTTTCTTCGGCGGCATTGGAGCCGCTTCGAAGGTGGGCGTTCTTGTCAAAGGAAGCAACTATCTGGAAGCATTGGCCCAGATGGAGACCATTGTTTTTGACAAAACCGGAACTCTGACGAAGGGAGAATTTACTGTCACAGGAATTTATCCGAAGGCCGTGACGGAAGAGGAACTTCTTGAGATGGCGGCATTGGCGGAAAGCTATTCCGAACATCCGATTGCCAATGCGGTCAAAGAAGCCTTCGGCGGCAGCTTGTCGATGGAACGGGTGGCCGATACGGAGGAAATTGCGGGCCACGGTATTCGGGCAAAAATTGACGGGAAGGTCGTTTTGGCCGGAAATGCCAAATTGATGAAATCGGAGCATATTGTATATGAGGCCAATTACGAAACCGGAACAGTGATTTATGTGGCTGTGGACGGAAAATATGCGGGCTCCATTGTCATTGCCGACCGGGTAAAACCGGAAGCGAAGGAGGCTCTGGCGGCGTTAAAAGCCAGCGGTGTCCGCCAGACGGTTATGCTGACCGGGGATAAAGCTGAGGTTGGCGAGGCTGTGGCCAAAGCGCTTGGTATCGATACCGTTTATGCGGATTTACTTCCGGCGGATAAGGTTTCTAAGGTGGAAGAGCTTTTGAAGGGACTTTCTGAAAAAGAGAAACTGGCCTTTGTCGGCGACGGTATCAATGATGCGCCGGTTTTGTCCAGAGCGGATATTGGCATTGCTATGGGAAGTATGGGTTCAGATGCGGCCATCGAAGCGGCCGATATTGTCCTGATGGATGATAATCCGTTAAAAATTGCGTCAGTTATTCGAATTGCCCGCTATACTTTGAGAATTGTCACACAAAATATTGTATTTGCTCTGGCTGTAAAGCTGTTGATTCTTGTTTTGGGCGCTATGGGTATTGCCAATATGTGGGCGGCCGTATTTGCCGATGTGGGTGTTGCCGTTATTGCTATTTTGAATTCTATGCGGGTAATGAAAATGAAATAAATCATAAAGGCCTTGTAATTTTGCAGGGCCTTTGGTAATATAAGGGTGCTGAATAGAAAATTGGCAACAATAAATAATATATTATTATTTAGAAAGAAATAGGTGAAAAATATGAGTAAAAAACCAACAGTGTTAATGATTCTCGACGGATATGGTTTGAGGGATAAAGCGGAAGGAAATGCGGCAGTGGAGGCGAACAGCCCGGTACTCGATGGTCTTAAAAGGGATTATCCTTTTGTTAAAGGCTATGCCAGCGGTATGGCCGTGGGTCTCCCGGAAGGTCAGATGGGCAACTCTGAGGTGGGGCATCTGAATATCGGCGCCGGACGTATTGTCTATCAGGAATTAACCCGAATCACAAAGGAGATTCAGGATGGCGATTTCTTTAAAAACGAAGCGCTCCTTGCCGCAGTAAAAAATTGTCAGGAAAATGATTCGGCCCTTCATTTATATGGTCTGTTATCGGACGGCGGTGTTCACAGCCACAATACCCATTTATATGGCCTTTTGGAGCTGGCGAAACGGGAAGGACTGAAAAAGGTATATGTTCATTGCTTTTTGGACGGACGCGATACGCCTCCGGCATCAGGAAAAGATTTTGTGGCGGAGCTGGAAGAAAAGATGAAGGAACTTGGCGTCGGCGAAATCGCATCTGTTTCCGGCCGCTATTATGCCATGGACAGAGATAACCGCTGGGAGCGGGTACAGAAGGCTTACGACGCCATTCGACGCGGCGTTGGGGAGACGGCCGAAGATGCGGTACAGGCTGTGGCGGATTCCTATGCGAAGGAAGTTACGGATGAATTCATGCTCCCGACAGTCATTGTAAAAGATGGTGCGCCGGTGGCGGCGGTTAAGGATAAGGATTCCGTTATTTTCTTTAATTTCCGTCCGGACCGGGCCAGAGAATTGACCCGGGCTTTCTGTGCCGATGATTTTACAGGCTTTGACCGTGGAAAACGGGCGGATATTGTGTATGTCTGCTTTACGGAATATGATGTGACAATTCCTAATAAATGGATTGCATTTCATAAAGTATCGATTGACGAGACCTTTGGCGAGTATCTGGCGGAGCATGGTAAGACCCAGGCCCGTATTGCGGAGACGGAAAAATATGCCCATGTAACCTTTTTCTTTAATGGCGGAGTAGAGGCTCCAAATCCGGGCGAAGACCGTATTCTTGTCAATTCTCCGAAGGTAGCCACCTACGATTTACAGCCGGAGATGAGCGCCTATGAAGTGTGCGACCGCCTTGTGGAGGCCATTCATTCCGGAAAATATGATGTCATCATCATTAATTTTGCCAACCCGGATATGGTTGGACATACGGGTGTGGAAAGCGCGGCGATTAAAGCGGTTGAAGCAGTGGACGCCTGTGTCGGAAGGGCGGTAGAAGCGCTTAAAGAAGAGGACGGCGTTATGTTCATCTGCGCCGACCATGGAAACTGTGAACAGTTGATTGATGAGGAGACGGGAGAACCATTCACAGCACATACGACAAATCCGGTGCCGTTTATTCTGGTTAATGCAGACCCTTCTTATACTCTTCGTGACGGCGGTTGTCTGGCCGACATCGTTCCTACATTGATTGACCTGATGGGAATGGAACAGCCAAAAGAAATGACAGGAAAATCCTTATTGATTAAATAGTTTCAAAAATATATCTTTACTATTTGTCAAAAACATGATAAACTGTTATGAGTGATTTAGGAGGTGTACCGAGGCGATGCTGAGAACAGTCGTGACCGTCGTTTTTATTGCGATGTGTATTGCGTTAGTTATATTGATTATGCTTCAGGAGAGCAAGTCCAACGGCCTGACAGGAACTGTCGGCGGTATGGCAGATACTTACTGGGGAAAGAATAAAGGACGTTCTATGGAAGGAAAACTCGTAAAGTGGACAACCATTTTAGCCGTTGTATTCTTCATTTTAACCGTCGTTTTAAATATGAATTGGTAGAATAGAATTGATATTTAAGGATAACACTCTTTCTAAAGGAAGGGTGTTATTTTTTTGAGAGGAGGTGTGCCGATGCACACAGAAATATATGAAGCACGAAAAGCGATTATTTTAGAATTTATGAAAGATTCCCACTATCATCCAATGAAATTAAAGGAAATGTGCAGTATTTTGGGCGTTCCGCGCCGGGAACGGGATGAACTGAAGCTTGTTTTGGACCAGTTGATTTCGGAACGGGAAATCGATATAGATACAAAGGGACGCTATAAAGCGGCGGACCCGGAGCTTTTGAACGGAACCTTTATCGGTCATTCGAAAGGGTTTGGATTTGTTCATGTGGAAGGCTGCGAAGATGATTTTTATGTATCGGAGGATAATACACTGGATGCGCTGCACGGCGATACGGTCGCTATTAAAAAAATTGCCGGTGAAGAGCGGGGCCGCCGGAGTGAGGCTATCATTGTCAAAGTTTTGAACCGGGCCAATGAAACGGTGGTCGGCATTTTTCAGAAAAGTAAAAACTATGGTTTTGTTGTGCCGGATAATCAGAAAATTGCGAAAGATGTGTTTATTCACAAAAATCATACCATGGGAGCGGTCAACGGCCATAAGGTTGTCGTACGATTGACGCATTTTGGTAAGAAAAATAAAAATCCGGAGGGGAAAATCATCGAAATTCTCGGACATGTCAATGACCCGGGGGTGGATATCCTTTCAATTGTCAGGGCATATCATCTGCCGGAACAGTTTCCGGAGGAAGTAATGGAACAGGCGGCGTCGATTCCGGAACAGGTGCAGCCTGCAGAATACGACGGACGCAAGGATATACGAAGCTGGCCGACAGTGACCATTGACGGCGAGGAAGCAAAGGATTTGGATGACGCCATAACTATACGAAAAAAAACGGATGGACATTATATTCTCGGCGTTCATATTGCTGATGTGAGCCATTATGTGAAGGAAGGCTCGCCTTTGGATAAGGAGGCTTTGAAACGGGGAACCAGCGTTTATTTGACCGACCGGGTGATTCCTATGCTGCCCCATAAGCTTTCCAACGGTATCTGTTCATTGAATGTCGGTGTGGACCGTCTGGCCTTGAGCTGTATTATGGAGCTGGATGAAAAAGGAAATATCTTAAATCACGAAATTGCAAAGACGATTATTAACGTTGACCGCAGA
>CABUAW010000034.1 GCA_902489645.1 uncultured Lachnospiraceae bacterium
ATGGTCTCCGCGTTCAATAATCCGGCCATGGTCCAAGACAATAATAACATTGGAATTTTTGACCGTTGAAAGACGGTGCGCAATTACGAATACGGTGCGGCCTTCCATCAGGGCGTCCATTCCCCGCTGAACAATCGCTTCCGTACGTGTATCGATGGAGGACGTCGCCTCGTCCATAATCATAACCGGAGGGTCGGCCACCGCCGCACGGGCAATTGACAAAAGCTGCCGCTGTCCCTGAGAAAGATTTGCTCCGTTTCCGGTAAGAAGCGTCTGGTAACCTTCCGGCAAACGTGTAATAAAATCATCCGCTCCGGCCAGCTTTGCCGCCGCAATACATTCCTCGTCACTGGCATCCAGCTTGCCATACCGGATATTTTCCATAACCGTACCGGTAAACAGATTCGTATCCTGCAATACAATGCCAAGCGCATGACGCAGGTCACTCTTCTTAATTTTATTAATATTGATTCCGTCATATCGGATTTTGCCATCCGCAATATCATAAAAACGATTTAACAGGTTTGTAATTGTCGTTTTGCCTGCGCCTGTTGCGCCGACGAAGGCCACCTTCTGACCCGGTTTGGCATACAAACTAATATCATGCAGTACGGTCTTGCCTTCTTCATAGGCAAAATCCACATTAAACAGCCGGACATCCCCCGTAAGCTCCGCATAGGTAACCGTTCCGTCCGCTTTATGCGGATGCTTCCATGCCCATCTTCCGGTACGTTCTTCACATTCGATTAACTGGCCATTTTCCTCACGGACATTGACCAGTGTCACATAACCGTCGTCCTGCTCCGGCTGTTCATCCATCAGATTAAGAATTCTCTCCGTTCCGGCCAGTCCCATGACCACCGCATTAATCTGATTGGACACCTGATTAATTGCACCCACAAATTGTTTGGTCATATTCAAAAAAGGAACGACGATACTAATACTGATAGCCATACCGGAAATACTCACATTCGGCAGATTGAATATTAACAAAATACCGCCAACGACGGCAACAATAACATAAAGGATATTTCCAATATTATTGAGAATCGGAATCAGGGTATTGGCATATTTATTTGCGCGCTCGGACTCTTCAAATAACTGTTCATTTAATTTATCAAAATCCGCTTCGCTTTCATCTTCATGACAGAACACCTTGACAACCTTCTGACCATTCATGATTTCTTCCACAAATCCCTCGACACGTCCAAGAGCGCTCTGCTGACGGAAAAAGTATCGGGCCGAACCGCCGCCGATTTTTCTCGTGATGATGAGCATAATCACTACCCCAAAAATCACAACCAGCGCAAGCCACAGACAATAATACAGCATAATGCCAAGCACCGCGACAACCGTAACGGCCGAGACAAGAAGCTGGGGAAAACTCTGGGATATCATCTGACGCAGCGTATCGATATCATTCGTATAGTGACTCATAATATCTCCATGATTATTTGTGTCAAAATACTTGACAGGAAGCCGCTGCATGCCGTTAAACATTTTTCCCCTCAGTTTTTTTAATGTTCCCTGTGTGATAATTGCCATCAACTGATTATAGGCAATTGTCGTCAAAAGAGAAACAACATAAAAGCCTCCCAGGATTTCCACAAGAAAAATGATTTTCGGGCCTACCGTACGCCAATCCCCACTCTGCCAGTTATCCTCAATCACAGCAATGACATTCTGCATAAAAACCGTAGGAACCGCCGTAATCCCCGCGCTGAACACAATACACAGCACGGCGACCGGCAGCATCACCGGATAAAATTCCAGCATAATCCGCAGAAGCCGTCTTACGATTCCTTTTTGTGCTTTTTTACTCGCCATCATTTCCACCTGCCTTATTCTGAGAAGTATAAATTTCACGGTAAATTTCATTATTTTCCATCAACTGTGCATGCGTTCCGACGGCGTTGATACGTCCGCCTTCCATAACGATGATACGGTCCGCATCTTCCACGGAAGCCGTACGCTGGGCAATAATGATTTTTGTCGTCTCCGGGATATATTCACGCATGGCTCTGCGGATTCTCGCATCCGTTCTCGTATCAACCGCACTGGTAGAATCATCCAAAATTAATATTTTCGGTTTCTTCAGCAACGCCCTGGCGATACAGAGACGCTGCTTCTGACCGCCGGATACATTGGCGCCGCCCTGCTCAATATAGGTGTCATATCCGTCCGGAAACTGTGATATGAATTCATCCGCGCAGGCCAGCTTACAGGCCTGTATCAGCTCCGCATCGCTTGCTTCTTTATTTCCCCAACGAAGATTGTCTTTAATCGTACCGGAAAACAGAACATTTTTTTGAAGAACCACCGCCACCTGATTACGAAGTGTCTCCAAGTCATAATCTTTGACATTCACTCCGCCGACCTTTACAACCCCTTCCGTGACATCATACAGACGGGATATCAACTGAATCAGAGAAGATTTTGAAGAGCCTGTTCCGCCAATAATTCCAATCGTTTCACCGGATTTAATCTCAAGATTAATATCCGAAAGCGCCATTCGTTCCGCTTTCAGGGAATATTTAAAGCTGACGTGGGAAAACTCAACGGAACCGTCCGCCACCTCGTACAACGGATTTTCAGGATTCGTCAACGTACTTTTTTCCGCAAGTATTTCCGCAATTCGTTTCGCCGATTCCGCAGCCATTGTAACCATAACAAAAATCATGGACAACATCATCAGACTGCTGAGCATCATAAATCCATAAGACAATAACGAGGATAACTGGCCCACATCCAGACTCAGTCCCCGGGTGGTAATAATCATATAGGAACCGAAGGATAAAATAAATACCATGACCACGTACAGGCAAAACTGCATCAGCGGATTATTTAATGCAAGAATACGCTCTGCCTTTGTAAAGTCTGAACATACCTCTTCTGCGGCAACGTCAAATTTCTCCTGCTCATAATCCTCTCGCACAAATGATTTTACTACCCGCATCGCTTTAATATTTTCCTGCACAGAACTGTTCAGTTTATCATACTTTTTAAATACCTTCTGAAATAAAGGAAGGGTTTTATAGACAATGAGCGACAGCCCCGCAATCAAAAACGGAACCACAAACAGAAAAACCCATGCCATCCGGCCGCCCATAATACAGGCCATAATAAATGCAAAAATAACCATGAGCGGCGCGCGGATTGCGCTCCTTATAATCATCATATAAGCGTTCTGAACATTGGTAATATCTGTCGTCAGTCGCGTGACGAGCGACGACGTCAGAAATTTATCAATATTTTCAAAGGAATAGGACTGAATACTGTGAAACATATCCTTTCGGAGATTTTTCGCCAGTCCGCAGGAGGCCGTTGCACAGGCCGAACCGGCAAAAGCCCCGAACATCAGGGATAAAACCGCCAAAATGACCAGCACAACGCCATATTTTGTAATGACTGCAAGTTCGCATCCGTCCTTTATTTCATTCACCAGGGCAGCAATCATAAATGGAATAATACATTCCATGACAACCTCCAAAGATACCAGAATGGGGGTTGCAATCGCATACTTTTTATATTCTCTGATACTTTTACCAAGTTCCCGTATCATATATCTCAACCATTCCTTTCCGTTTCTTTTCTCATAACAATCAAATAAATAATAAATAAAACAAAGGCCGTCGCATTTTCAGTCACCGGCTGACTGATGACAATGCCGCCAATCCCTTTGAGATTTGCCAGCAGTACCATGACCGGCGTAAGTAAAAAGCCTTTATTAATGATAGTGTTTGCCATCGAAATCTGCCATTTACCAATCGACTGGAAAACCGCGTTAAACAATTCGATAAAACCAAAACCAATGATACAGAAAATCCATACCCGCAGATAGGAAACCGCCACAGGAACCGATTCCCCGGAAGGAATCAGAATATTAACAATAGCCACCGGAGCGACCGCCACAAGAATCTGACACGCTAAAATCCACGCAGCCATGACGACAATGCCGCCGTTTATAATGGATTTTACACGTTTTAAAAGACCTGCAGCGTAATTATAGGCAACGACCGGACGGATACCCTGTGCAATGCCGACGCAAATCTGCATAAAGGCATTTCCGATTTTCTGGACAACTCCCCAGGCCGCCAACTCTACCTGACCGCCCAAAATATTGAAATAATAATTACGTGTAAAATCACATATATCCATAAACAACAGTACCAGACCGGCCGCAACGCCCACTGAAAGAACCCGTTTGCATACTTTGCCCCTTACCCGGTAATACTTCGGATGAAAACAGACAACCGTGGTTTTCCGGCGTAAGTAGTACATGACCAGATAAAATGCAAAGGAAATATAATTTGCAATACAGGTTGCCAGCCCTGCGCCCGCAACACCCATATGACATCCAAATATGAAAACCGGGTCTAAAATAACATTTAAAAGTCCGGCGCCGGCGATACCGACGGCTGAAATTTTCGATTCCCCTTCCGCCAAAAACAACTGGGAAAGCACCTGGGACAATACAAGCGGAACACAGGCCATATGGAAGGTCCAGAACAGATAATCCTTACAAAAATTAACCGAATTTTCATCGGCGCCAATCATATACAACAGCGGCTCCTTCACGGCCAAAAGAATTAATGAAACAACAATGGCTGCTCCGCATGCCGTATAAATGGAAAATGCGGAAAAAGTTTTTGCCCCTTCCCTGTTTTCTCTTCCAAGCTCCGAGGCCATATTCGCATTGCCCCCTGCGCCAAATATCGTTCCGAGACAGGAAGCCAGCATAACTACCGGAAATGTAATGGTCATCGCTGAAATCTGAAACGTATCTCCTGTCCTTCCCACAAAAAAAGCGTCAGCCAGATTCAGAATAAGAAATGTCAACTGGCTGAGCGCGGCGGGAATAATAAACTTCGCGAGAACTTTTGGTATGGAATACTTTGTAAAGGCCTCTTCCTGTGCCAAAAATTCTTTTTCTTTATTTTTACCCAAAACAACTACCTCCTTGACAATAAACCAAATGATGCTTATATTTATAACATGGTAGTTAAAAACTATCAAGTACGCAGTTCATCCCTACTTAGTATGCTATAAGCTACCAATGTCACGGAGGTTTTCATATGGAAAGATATAAAATGATGAAAGAAATTAATGAAATACTGGATAATCCTGAAACTAAAGCCCAGGTAGACAAAATCATACCGCTTTTACACGGTAAATGGGAATTACAGATTATGCTTGAAGTATGCCGGGCTGATGTCTTAAGGTTTGGAGAATATAAAAAAAGACTTCCCCGCATTACCAACAGCGTCTTAACAGCCGCCTTACGCAATCTGGAAGCATGGGGGCTGATTACACGTACACAGTACAATGAAATCCCGCCCCGCGTCGAATATGCGCCCACTGAAAAAGGGAAGAGTTTATTGCCAATCTGCTATGAAATTGTAAAATGGGGAGCCAAAAACAGCCTGAACGATTAGCCCCCCTATACATTCGGACAAAGCGGTAAAATATTCTTTTTGTATACTTTGACAAAATAGATAATTTCCGCACAAGCCGTAATACTCCACGAAAAAATGTATAACAGATATAAGGAAGGTACTGTCTGAAAATAGGCAAAAACCGTATAAATCCATATAATCCGAAATATACAGGAACCCAAAAGAACAATCAAGGTAGGTACCATGCTCTTTCCAAGGGCCCGCGATGCCGCAATCGTACAGTCCATAAACGCCGAAAAACCAAAAAACAGCCCCATAAAGGTTATCCGGTACATTCCGGCTTCAATGACCGCCGAATCACTGGTAAAGAATCTCAGGAAAGAACGCCCGAATACAACCATCAAAATGCCTAAAACAAGGCCGCTGCCAAAGGCATATGCCAGGCTGAACAAATAGCTTTTCCGAATACGCTCTTTTTTCCCGGCGCCATAGTTTTGCCCCATAAAGCTGCCGCATGCCGTGTAAAAGGCCATCATCACACTAAATACAATCGCATCTTCATTCATGGCCGCCGCATTGCCTGCGACAAAGGTGGCGCTGAAGGAATTGACGCCCGTCTGAATAAACAGATTTGCCATCTGGAAAATCGCATTCTGAACCCCGGCCGGAACGCCAATATGTACAATCGACCTGGCATTCTTCCCGCTTATATGAAGCTCTTTGCTCTGAAGCGCATAAGCCTCTTTACTTTTAATTAATGCCCGCACAATCAAAAATGCGGAAATATACTGGGAAATCACACTGGCGGCCGCCACCCCGGCCACATCCATATGACACACAATAACAAAAAAGAGATTCAGCGCCACATTCGAAACCCCGGCGGCAGACAGATAATATAAAGGGCGTTTTGTCTCACCGACGGCGCTGAACACCGCATTTCCATAATTATAAACAGCTAAGGCCGGCATCCCTAAAAAATAAATCCGAATATAAAGAATCGCCCCGCCAAGCAGCTCCTCTTTTGTTTGAAGCATCAAAAGAATTCCCCTGGAGAATAGCCATCCTCCCGCCAAAAGCAGTAGTCCGGCGCCTATGCTGAGCAGAAACGCCGTATGAACCGTTTTTCCAAGATTTTCCCTGTCCCTCGCTCCAAAATGCCGCGCCGTCAATACATTAATTCCCCCGGACAAACCAATAAGAAAATCTGTAAACATCGTCACCAGTGTTGTTGTGGAACCCACGGAGCCAAGGGCCGCTGTTCCGGCAAACTTTCCCAACACCGCAACATCCGCCATATTAAATAAAACCTGTAAAAGATTCGAAAATATCAACGGAATACTGAAAAATAAAATCTGTTTTCCAAGAGGACCCTTTGTCAAATCCTGTGTCTCTTTCTGCATGTATACATCCCCCCGCAATGATATTCTATAAATCCTTTGGACATCTGCTATCGCAGATTCTTTCCCAGCCGATATGCCTGTTCCGGGTAATCCGTCTTATTCAAAGCGTCAACATCACCGCAGACCGCTCCAACCAGAATACCGGCAATATGCCATCCCAGATAGCTCGTCATACCCCTGAAAGCAGCAATCGCTCCTTCGGCAGATTCCATAGTCTCATCGGCCATTGTCACCATCAATACCGCCTTTTTAGGCGTATGTAATGCCATATCATTGGCATAAAAACGGTCGATGACCGCTTTTATCTGTGCATTCATCGCATAATAGTAAATTGGCGAAATAAAAATGATTGCATCCGCATCTAACAATTGAGGGTTCAATTCCTCCATATCATCCTTAAACACACATCCCGTATTTGTATCGTGACATTTCTCACAGCCGATACACGGATGTACATCTTTAAATGCCGCATCAAAACGGCAGACCTCATGGCCGGCTTCCGCTGCTCCTTTGATAAACTCTTTGGCCAGCACGGCCGTTGTACCATTCCGGTGTGCGCTTCCTGTAATTACTAAAACTTTCATAAAAACCTCCTGGCTTATTCTATTTCTTATTTTTCTCTAAAATCCTGCAAAATTCTAAAAATCAACATGTCCTGGTAAGAAGAGCGATACTTTCTGTATGCACCGTTTCAGGGAACATATCCACGCACTGAACGCGTTCCACCCGATATCCCCCCGCTAAAAGAGCCTCAATATCTCTGGCCAAGCTAGACGGCTTACAGGAGATATACACCATCCTTGGCACCTGATACCGAATAATCTTTTCCAATGCTTTCGGATGGATGCCATCCCGGGGCGGGTCAAGAACGATAAAATCAGGTTTTTCGTCCACATCGTCGAGGACCTTCAAGACATCCCCGGCAATAAATTCGCAATTGTCCAAATGATTAAGCACCGCATTTTCCCTGGCAGCCTTCACGGCTTCCTCAACAATCTCCACACCGATAACTTTTTTTGAAACATCGGCAAGAATTTGGGCGATGGTTCCGGTGCCGCTATACAAATCAAAAACCGTCATATCCTTTGTGCTGCCGATATAGCTTCGGGCTGCCGAATAAAGCACTTCGGCTCCAAGGGAATTGGTCTGAAAAAAGGAAAATGGCGTAATTTTGAATTGAAGTCCGAGAATCGTCTCATAAAAATAATCTTTGCCATAAAGAATCCGGGTTTCGTCACTCTGAACCACGTCAGCCAGCGAATCATTAATAATATGCAAAATACCTGTCACATGGCCTTCCAGTTTAAGGTTTAAAAGGCGGCTCACAAGTTCCGTAAAATCGTGGTCAATCTGACTGGAGGTTACAAGATTGACAAGAATGTCTCCTGTAGTCTGGGCCCGGCGCACAAGCAGATGCCGCAAATATCCCTGATGGCTCATTTTTCGATAGTAAGTCAGATTTTTTTCCTCACAATACCCCAGAACAACAGTAAGAATTTTTGTAAAGTCCGCATGGACAATTTTACAGTCTGCCGTTGTCAATACATCATAGGTACTGCCTTTTTTATGAAGTCCGAGAGTTAAAGGACCATCTTTCACCGCATCGCCGAAGGAAAATTCCATCTTATTTCGATAGCCAAATTCCAGAGGACTCCCATGAATTCCCTCAAACACATAATCCGCTTCATCCGGTGCGTCAGCTTTCACCTGGCCGCCGCGAATCAGGGCCTCCTCAATCAATGTTCGAACCTGTCCGGCCTTCATTGACAACTGCTCTTCATAGGTCATTGTCTGATACATACATCCGCCGCAGGCCGGAAATTCATCACATACCGGCTCCCTGGTCTCTTTTTCCGACTTTTCGAGGACCTGCAGAAGTCGGCCCTCACAACGGTTTTTCCGTTTTTTATTAATCTGAAACCGAACTTTTTGTCCTGGTATACCATTCTTCACAATGACGCGGACCGGCTCTTCCTCGTTTTCTTCTTTTACCCATACAATACCTTTATTCGGAAATTCGATATTCTCAATAATCCCCTCTAAAATCTCACCTTTTTTCATGCGTTCACATATCCTTCTAAAAACTTTTATAGAGTAAAAAAGGGATGCTGAATCTGGATTCAACATCCCCATTTTGTTGGTATCTAAGTATAATTATTCTGCATCCTCTGCCGCATCAGCAACAGTGTCTTTAACTTTTTCCACAGTCTCATCAACAAAATCTTCACATTCGTCTTCGAAGTCATCAAAATCATCTTCAAAGTCATCATCGAAATCGTCAAAGTCATCAAAATCATCCATATTATCTTTTGAGAGATACTTGTACACAGCAAATGCAACGACCGCAAGAATAACGACGCCAATCAGAGCAATGCCCCATTTACATATACATTTTTTCTTTTCTTCTTCTTCCTTTTTCTGAAGAAGGTCGCCAACCTTTACCATGTTCTTTAATTCTTCAAGTTTGACTGCGCTTACAATATCCTCTATACGATTCATTTTACAATCCGCCCTTTCAAAAACTATTTGAATATAGTATACCACTATTCATCTGAAATTACCATCATAAATTTGGTAAATTTAATCCACCGGTTTTAACTTTGCAAAACTGGCAAACATTTTCTTAACTCCCGATTTTTCAAAATCTACCGTAACTTCATAATCCTTGCCGCCATCAACAATGTTGATAACTGTTCCTGTGCCGAATTTGATGTGTCGGACCGTATCGCCGACCATATAATCCAAAGCAGCCGCCTTATTTACCTGGAAAGTTTTTCCATAGGAGGTTACAATTTTCGTTGTCTGTTTCCTCGAGAAATCCGAAGGCCGCTGGATACGGGCTTCGTGCTTTTCTTTCTCCGGCTTTGCCTTCAAATCAAAAAGCTCCGGTGAAATCTCTTTGACGAAACGCGAAACTTTGTTAAACTGGGTAGAGCCGCGAACCATTCGGGTCTTGGCATAGGTCATGGTGAGTTTCTTTTTCGCCCGGGTGATTCCCACATAACAGAGCCGCCGCTCCTCTTCGATTTCTTCCGGGTCATCATTGACAATGGTCATATAGCTTGGAAAAAGACCGTCTTCCATGCCGCACATATACACATACGGAAACTCCAGCCCCTTGGCGCTATGAAGCGTCATTAACATGACGTAATCCTCGGCCTCGTTAAGACTGTCTATATCCGAAACCAACGCCACATTTTCAAGGAAACCGCTTAATGTCGGTTCTTCTTCCGCTTCCTCATAGGCAATAATTTTATTCATCAATTCATCGATATTCTCTATGCGTCCCTGGGCCACTTCGGAATCTTCCGCTTCCAGCTCCTTGATATACCCCGTTTCTTCTAAAATATTTGTCAAAAGTTCCTCCAGAGTTATGTACTCGCTCTGAGCCCGAAAAACCTCAATCATATTGACAAAGCCCTTTATCTTTTCTGCGGTTTTCCCAAGTCTCGGAATATCCTCACAACATTCCAATGCATCAAACAGGCTCATTTCTCTGGTTTCCCCATACTCGGTCACCCGATTCAACGTGGTTAAACCAATGCCCCGTTTCGGAACATTAATAATCCGCCGTACCGCCAAATCATCCCGGCCGTTGTCGATGGTTTTTAAATAGGCCAAAATGTCTTTAATTTCCCTGCGCTGATAGAAATTGATACCGCCGACAATCTTATAAGGAATACTTCGGGTCACAAATTTTTCTTCCAACACACGCGACTGGGCATTTGTCCGGTAAAGAATGGCGTAATCATTATAATGCGCCTGCCCTTTGGACACCTCCCGGCCAATTTCATTGACAATCTGATACGCCTCGTCATACTCATTCTGATATTGATGAAAGGCTATCTTTTCCCCCTCATCATTGGACGTCCAAAGCGTTTTTTCTTTACGGCCTTTGTTATTTCTGATGACCGAATTGGCCGCATTTAAAATATTTTTTGTTGAACGGTAATTTTGCTCCAGCTTAATCACTCTGGCATCGGAAAATTCCTTTTCAAAATTCAGGATATTAAAAATATTTGCTCCCCGGAATTTATAAATCGATTGGTCATCATCGCCGACAACGCAAAGATTCCGGTATTTTCCCGCCAGCAGACTGACAAGACGGAACTGAACCGTATTCGTATCCTGGTATTCGTCTACCATAATATATTTGAAACGTTCCTGATAATAATTCAAAACATCTTCATTGTTCCTGAGAACCTCCACGGTTTTCACCAGCAAATCATCGAAATCCATGGCATTATTCTTATAAAGAACCTTTTCATATTCCGCATAAACCTCCGCAACCCGCTGTTTGGCAAAATCTCCGGCGGCCTTCAGGGCATATTCCTTTGCATCAACCATTTCATTCTTTGCTGAAGAAATAGCGGACATAAGCGCCCGTTCTTTATATATTTTTGTGTCAATATTCAAACGTTTACAAATTTCTTTAACAACACTTTTCTGGTCATCCGTGTCATAAATAACAAAATTGCGTCCATATCCCAAATAATCGGCAAATCGCCTCAAAATCCGAACACAAGCCGAATGAAAAGTACTGACCCAAATCTGTTCCGAGCCCAATCCAACAAGGCCGTCCACCCGCTCCCGCATCTCTCCGGCGGCCTTATTTGTAAAGGTAATCGCCAGAATATTCCAGGGTTTTACGCCCTTTTCATCAATCAAATAGGCAATTCGATGCGTCAGTACACGGGTTTTCCCTGAGCCTGCACCGGCCAGAATCAGCAGCGGCCCTTCCGTATGATAAACCGCTTCCTGCTGCATTGGATTTAACGTTTCATATATACTCATTTACAATAACCTTCCTATCCCAGTTTTGCACCGCAATTCGAACAAAACTTATCATTGGCAGATATCGGGCTTCCGCACTGCGAACAGAATTTAGCCCTTCCGGCATTGCCTCCGGTCTGATTTCCATTGTCCGGCGCCGCCGCTCCATTTTGAGGCATACCGCCCATCATCGGCGCCCCATTTGCCGTATTTCCCGTCTGGGGCTGTACCATGGAATTCATCATATTCCCCATTTGTCCGGCCATCGCCATACCGGCGGCCATCTGCATGCCCATTCCGGCCATACTGTTCATACCGCCATTTGGATTCTTTGCCATAGAAACCATGGCTTCTGTCTGGGCATCCACCTGTTTTTTGAAAGCATAGGCCTGCATGCCGCCCAAAGCGCCCATCGTTGCCCGTTCATCAATGGCTTTTAATACCACATCCGGCAGAGCAATCTGAACATTCATAGCCTTCACCGTAATACCATAATCCTTCAGAAATTCTCCCAGCTTTGTTTTCATCAATTCGGAAGCTTCCCCGCAGTATCCCTGGATATCAAAGAAATTCATCGGTACTTCTGTGACAATTTCTTTAAATATCATTGAAATATGGGAGGTCAAAAATCCTTTCAAATCCTCCACCGTATAACGGCGCTTTGTTCCCATAAGTTTATTGATAAATGCGGCCGAATCCGTTATGGCAAAGGAATACTTTCCATTCGCCCCCAGATTCACCATACCGAAGGTCTGGTCCGGAATCGTCAGTTTGCCGCTGGTTCCCCACGGAATATCCATAATATCATTTTTATTGACAAAAATCGTTTCAACAATAAACGTCTCGTCAAAACCATATTTCCACTCTTTTAACGAGGTAGTAATCGGCATATTTTCTGTCGAAAGCTCATATCTTCCCGGCTCGAAAATATCTGTCAAAACACCTTCATTGACAAGTACCGCTTCCTGTCCCGGCTGTACGGTCAGTACCGATTCGTGCATAATCCGGCGGCCTTCACGGTCAAACACCTGCGCCAGCTCCCAGGCTTCCGTTGCCCGGTAATTGATACTTGATAAACACTGTCCTTTAAATAATTTCCCCAGTCCCATAGCACTCTCCTTATTTTGAATATAAATCTTTGAATTCTCTATCAAAGTATACCACACTACAAATTTCAAAGCAATTATCCCAGATTCACCGGAATGGATAAATCCGCCGCAAGAGAATCCTCCGTAACCATACAGTCAAAGGCTAACACCTCAACACCTTCCGCAAAAGCCTCCCGCAATGCGTCCGCAAATTCCGGATGTGTGTCCCGATTCGGCTCAAACCGGTTTACGCCCTTCATCTGAATCACAAAGACGATACTTGCTTCATAGCCCTGATGTCTGGCTTCGACAAGCTCATGAATATGTTTCACGCCCCGTTCCGTCGGAGCATCGGGAAAACGGGCTGCGCCATCCACTTCCAGTGTAACGCCCTTAACCTCAATATAATGCTTTCGCCCGCCATGCTCCACATACAAATCAAATCGGGAATTTCCGAAGGTTTTCTCCCGTTTCAGATAAGTGACATCAGAAAAGAGACGGCCCGACCGGACCATCTCTTCAACAATCTGATTTGGCGCCGTGGAATCAACATTGACCCACTGACCACTTTTCTGAACACAGACAAGCGAATATCGGGTTTTACGTTCCGGATTTGACGATGGTTCCAGAAGCACCGGGGCATCTTTCACAAAAAGCTCTCTCAGCCTTCCCGTATTCCGCACATGGACGGCCTCTTCCTGACCGTTTACCGCCACTTCTGCAATAAAACGATTTCGACGGCGGATAAACCGGCCTTCAATCATTCCTTTATATTTCATCGGATTAACCCACGGAACCAATTACAATATTATCCCAAATAGGGTCTGTTGTAATGGTATATTCTTCTTTCCATGTCTCATACATCTCTTCAAATGCTCTGGCCAGCCCTTCATCGGAGGTATCCTCAGCCGTCTCTGTAAGCCGTTCCAATGCCGCATTATAAACCTTTGTCGAAAGGGCCTGCTTTTCTTTCATCAGTGTTACTCCCTCTTCTGTCAGAGCAAAATCCTTGGCAATGGCAGTTCCAAGCTCCTCAATATACGCTTTGGCTTCATCCGCACACTGCTGCTTTTCTTCGTCTGTCAGCGCAGCTTCATATTCATCTGCTTTGCTGTCCAGAATTTCTGTCCGCACAAGGCCATTATAAAGCTCATCCTTGGCATACTCGTGAAGCTTTCTTCCGTCCTCCATCTCTGTATTCCACGGTGATTCGCCATACTGGGACGTATAAAAATCTCTCAACTGATACAGATAAACATTTATCTCCTTCATGGTAACTTCCCTGTCATTCACCTTAATTACCGCAATATTCATCTCGTCCGTTGGAATCGGGTCATCCGGCGTCGTATCGTCAAAGGTCTCTTCCGCCGCCTGGGTCTGAGCAACCGTTTCCTGCTGAGACTGGGCCTGGGTCTCCTTCATTCCTACACCATTTTTATTCAGCAGTGTCATCACTATAATCGTTGCAATCACACCAATCACTATGCCGCATATAATAAGTAATACAATCCATCCGGTTTTATTCTTTTTCTTAGCCATCTTAGTCTCCTTTCTTCGTTACATACTCTCACAGTATAACATATTTTCCCGAATCTGCATACTATAAGAATATACACATTTTGAAGGAGGATTCTATGAAACCTTTGCTGGATGTCCGCGATGTCAGCTATTCGTATCACACCCTATCCGGAGAAACAAAGGCATTAAATCGTCTGTCCTTCCAGGTTCAATTTAACGAATTCTTAGGTATTGTTGGTCCCAGCGGCTGCGGAAAATCGACCATTTTATCACTGATTTTCGGCCTGCTCACACCAGAGTCCGGTGAAATTAAAATTCATGAGGCGCTCTGTAAAGACCATACCCTGCCTATTGGTTATATGCTGCAAAAAGACCATCTGCTGGAATGGCGGACAATTTATGAAAATACGCTGCTGGGGCTGGAAATTAATCACCAGATGACCCCGGCCCGGCTTAAAGCCGTCAATCAAATGTTTAAAGATTATGATTTGGAACATTTTAAAGATGCAAAACCGTCCCAGTTATCCGGCGGTATGCGCCAGCGTGCCGCTCTGATTCGGACACTTGCTCTGAATCCGGGACTTTTGCTGTTGGATGAACCATTTTCAGCTCTGGATTATCAAACCCGGCTGAATGTTTCCGAGGACATCTATACGATTTTACGCAAAAAACACAAGAGCGCTATTCTTGTCACCCACGACATTTCCGAAGCAATCAGTTTTTGCGACCGTGTCGTTGTCCTGACAAACCGTCCTGCGACGGTAAAAGAGATGATTCCGATTCATCTGTCAATTGATGAAAAAACACCGTTAAAAGCCCGCTCCGCGAAAGAATTTCAAGATTATTTTAACCGATTGTGGGGTGATTTAAATGAATGAACCTGTCAGCATTTATCAACAGGACTATGTCAATAATTACCGCCGGAAACGGCGGCTTATTGCTTTCTGGCAGATTTTTATACTTGTACTTTTTATTTTCCTCTGGGAAAGTACGACCCGGGTTGGCCTGCTCAACGATTTCATTTTCAGCAGTCCTTCCAGAATTATCAAGGCTTTCATAACTATGGCCGGCAACGGAACCGTTTTCTACCATATAGGCATTACCCTGTTTGAAACTTTTTTAAGTTTTTTTATCGTTTTAGTGGCCGGTATTCTGCTCTCAGTTCTGCTTTGGTGGAACCGGAGTATTTCTTCCATTCTGGAACCCTATTTAATTACGCTGAACAGCCTCCCGAAAACGGCTCTGGCGCCAATTTTTATTGTATGGCTCGGCAACAATATGAAAACCATCATTGTCTGCGCCATATCCCTGGCTATTTTTGGTACGGTTATTAACCTGACAACCAGCTTTACTCAAATGGACCCGGATAAATTATTGCTTATTAAAACCCTCGGCGGCGGCCGGAAGGATATGCTTCAAAAAGTTATCATTCCCGGCAGCGTTCCGAATATCATCAGCAACATGAAGGTCAATATCGGCCTCTGCCTGGTCGGCGTGATTATCGGTGAATTTCTCTCCGCCAATGCCGGGCTGGGATACCTGATTGTCTACGGCAGCCAGGTATTCAAACTGGACTGGGTCCTCATGTCCATTGTCATTCTGTGCATCATTGCCACCTCCCTTTATGGGCTGCTGAATTTAATTGAAAAATTCTATTTAAAAGGACATACCGGATAAATATCTTAAATCCCTGAGACTGAACCAAATTAAAAGGGAATTCCTTAAGTCTCCCTATGACTTTTGGAATTCCCTGGTTCACTAAATAAACCCCTGCTCCACAGTAACGACGGCATAAAGACTGGCATCCGCTTCATGGATTTTTTCTTTTATCCATCGTTCAATTTTCTGTTTCTTACACAATTCTTCCGGCGTCACAACCAAATCAAAAATCAAATTGGTATGAGAGCTTCCACGAACCATACGGAAATCATGAATTTTCCAATCGGCGTTTTCATCCGCCACTATCGCCTCCACCATTTTCTTAATCTTATTCATTTCCTCATCGTCCGTCACTACCGGGTCCATGTGGATTGTCGCATCACACTGAAACTCTTTCATCAAACTTCTTTCAATATTGTCAATCAGGTCATGAGCCTCTAAAATATCTTCTTTATAAGATACTTCGGCATGCAGTGAAATCATGCGCCGTCCGGGACCGTAATCATGAACGATTAAATCGTGAACGCCTAATATTTTTTCTTCTTTCAGAACCCTTTCCCGAATCTTAGCCACCAATTCCGAATCCGGCGCCTGACCAAGCAATGGCTGAATGGTATCCTTCGCTGCGCCAAATCCGGCAAAACATACAAATAAAGCGACCAGTGCCCCAATCCATCCATCCAGATTTTTTCCCGTAGCCATAGCAATCCATACGCCAATCAATACGGCTGACGTAGAAATACAGTCACTCAGGCTGTCCGCAGCGGTTGCCTTCATGGCCTCCGAGCGAATCCGTTTGCCAAGCTTTCGGTTAAACCCGGACATCCACAATTTTAATAAAATAGAGACAATTAAAATGACAATGGACATCACACTGAAATCCGGCGCTTCCGGATGGAGAATCTTCTCTACAGAGGACTTCATCAATTCAACACCCGTCAGCAAAATGGCTGCGGCAATAAACAGTCCGGAAAGATATTCAATCCGTCCATGACCATAAGGATGGCCGATATCCGCCGGACGCCCCGCCATATAAAAACCAATCAGCGTCACCACCGACGACGCTGCGTCAGACAGATTATTAAATGCATCCGCCATGATTGACACCGCACCCGTGGCCAGTCCGGCAAACAGTTTCAAGGCAAATAACAGGACATTACAACAGATTCCAACAAGGCCCGACAATCTTCCATAAGACTGCCGGACCTTCGCATCATTAATATTATCTTTATCCTTAATAAACCATCCTACCAATAATTCTGTCAACAATAGGTCCCTCCCGAATCCATATATATACGGTCGATTATACCTATATCTTATGCAAAAGTCAAAGCTAACTATGCGCCGACGGCCCGTTTCTTTTTAAATACATCGATTTTAAAGAAACAGGCCGTCAGTACTATTTAATTTTCTTAAACTCAACTACAGAAGAATCATTATTATTCGCCAAATTTATATTTAACACACCATTCTCTAAAGAATAGTCATAGATTCTATCCTTACGACGAGAAATTATTTTTATCTCCGTATCGCTTAACACCTCGTATGTACCACTATCTGTACTCATTGCTGTTTCTCCTGCATCATAATCCCAATCCCCTGTATTATAAAAGGTTAATACATCTCCTCGCTCATTTTGCCATGTCCCTATCAATTTGCTTTCTTTGCTTCCGGCGCCACACGCCACAAATACCAAAATAACTATAATTGAAATAAATAATAAACTTAACTTTTTCATAATTTTCCTCCAATTTAAAATTTTAATCTATCTGGTCGTATATTTTTCTCGGAAATCCTTTTCCCGTCGTAGAGCTATCCCAAAGAACATTACCGCTTCCACCTTCATCTTCGCATATTTTATAACGGCCATTATCATTTAGCTCAAAATCGCCCTGTATTTCACCCTCACAAGCCTGATAAGTATCCGTACATACCGATTTGTCCACACCAAGCCAGGTCACATGCATCTCTCCATCTTCCATACTATCTGTATAATTTCCCTCGATATACGCATATAGAGGACTCTTCTCATTTGTAAATCCTCTCAATGAATAATAAATTTTACAGTAACCATTACCCTTGTTATCTTTCCATTCACCATCAATATAATAATATTGATTTCCATATTCCTTTGACAATCGCAAATCTTCTTTCCATTGAACCCCTTGTCCCTGGCGCTTTCCATTTACGACCTGTCCATAGTAAATCCCGGAACCATAGGAATATATCAACGCTTCCCCATCCTCTAACTCATCTACCAACTGATTATTCTGAAAATAAAGAGTATTCCACAGCGTATCCCGGGTTTCAAGGATGTCAAAAATGGCTTCATAATCTTTGCTTGCCATGCAATCATAAATTGCCTTCATAAATTCTACCTTTTTCTTGTCCGAAGTTTTCTCAACTTTCTTTTCTTCTTTTTGAACGGATGCCTGTTTATCTACCTTAATCGTTTTATATTCATTTACATATTTATCATATTTATCATATTCTCCATCTCCATCATAGTGGATATACTCTACTATATTTCCCCACTCATCATAACTTATTTCAACCCAGCTAATCTCATATGGGGAAATATAAGAATCCAAATTTCCTGAAAAATCTTCCAAGCCTCTCCACTGAATCAAATTACCCATATCATCATATAAATACTCACAACGTCCAATATTCCAAAGACTTCCGTCTGCTCCATATCTTCTATACTCTATACAATCTCCATAGGTATTATAAACATAGTCTTCCCAGCTATATAGTTTTTCGGGATTTTCTATATCCACATAAACATATTTTTTCACAACTTCTCCATTATCATTATAAACACTCTCTTCTATAAATCCAGAATCTATCTCTCCTTTATCATTAAGGCTCATCGACCTTCTCACTTCTTTATCCTCACCTTCATATATATATTCGTCTATAAGGCCTATCTCGCCTTCAAACCAGATTTCTTCTTTTTTTACTCTCCCCTGTTCATCATAAGATTTCACAGATTTATAATCTTCATATGCTTCTCCATCTTCTCCTTGTCCTAGGTACAACCTTTCCAGTAAATTTCCGTTATTATCATACAGACATTTCTCCCACATAAACCCTTCATCATTAAAAACTTTCATCTCTTTTTTATTTCCATCTTCATCATATGTATACACCACCGTTTCCGCCAACTCACCATTCTCATCATATCCATTTTCTTTAATCACATTCCCCTTTTCGTCATGTTCAAACTCTGTCCACCCAGTTATTTCATCATTCTCATTGTACTCCGTCCGCTTAATAAGTAGCTGCTTTTCCTCTTTTCCCATACTTGAGCAACCAACTAATATAACGCACAACATTAATGCCATCAGTAATATTTCTACTTTCTTTTCCACAGTATTTCCCCCTCAATTTATCGTTTCACACAATTCCGCATAGTTTCAATACAATCATTTGAAGTCCCGCTCCGACAGCCGAAACTAAAATATATTTTGCAATATTTTTTGGCGAATCTAAAGACTCTATCATCGAATAACAAATACCCTCTGTACCAAATATCAAAAACATCATTGGCAGCACCACAATACACACACCTAAAATAAGTCCCAGCAATTCAAAAATAAAATTAAAAACCCCAACATTGCCTAAATCCGGAATAGATTCCAACATATCCTTCAAAAATAAAGTCGCGGGAATTAAGCGGACCGTATCAGCAACAGAACAGATAAATTTGTTTTCAAATGGCATTTTAACCTTATTCTGCACTATTAGTGACTTGCAAAGAGAAAACGCCAGAATAATCATTACAACCCATCCAAAATTCTCACTAATCCACAAGCCTAATTCAGCCGCACTTGCAGCGCCCACAAACGCCATAAACAAAAGGATAAAACACACTGTTCCCAAATCGAAAAAAATTAAAATCATGACTTTCCTCCCTATACTTAGAAATGCCTTTATGCTATCGTATTTATTTGCTTCTATTTCCACCAGGATATTTTCAACTCGGGGGCATTCTCGGGAACAATTGATTCAAAAATCGTACCCCCCGTTGTCCTAAACTCTATATGCAAACCATCCTCAGCCAAATATAACTGCAACTCATCATCCATATTTTTTGTTATACCTTTCAAAATCATTTGACACTCCTCTGGATTTAATGAATACTTTAATATTGTTTCTTTAATCTCTGCTTCATTTCCATAAAATATATCACCAAATTTTAATTCCTTTCCTTCCTTAACGCTATATAAACGGCTTTTTTTAGGTATCGCTGCTGCCCACTCACCGTTACTCCATCTCCAGCTACTATACTTATCTATCGAAATATAACCATTATCATTGTAAATCACCTCTAAATTCATATCGATTATCAAAGGATACGCAGGTTTCCGATAAAATTGCTCAATATTCCTCTGCGTCCACCCATCGGGCTTTTCTATTTGCCCCATAATCTCATTAAGTTTCTCTACTGCTTCGGAGTCGTCGCTATAAAAAAATGGATAAATGCTTGTACACACGAGAGCTTCTTCTCCTGCTAATGTATAAGTAGTTTCACTTTTTGTAATATACTCATACTCTATCTCATTTAAATTTAAATGCTTAATATTCGTCTGAATTTCCATAACTTTTTCCGTTTTATCCTTATACCACTGTTCAGCTTCCTTCCCCACATCCCGATTCATCCATGACTGTAATCCCGAATCATTGGCAACAGTACTATACAAACAATACTCTCCGCGTATTCTGCAGCCAATTAAGAATTGAGAATACATTACATATTTTTCCTTTTCCGATAATGCAGATTCTTCTCCATATTTTAAGAGAAAATCATTTCCCGTTTCTAGAATTCCATCCTGTAAAATCAGGCTAATATCATAGAGAGCCATCATTTCCAGGACTCGATTAATCATATCTTCTCCACCAACAGCAATATTCCCAACCAACACACCAATCAATTCCCCAAGTTCCCATGAATCCTTTATTAAACCCGCTTTCGAAATGATATCGCTGCCCACATCTGTAATAAACCTTACTCCGGAATCATTTTTATAATCGGGTGTCTGTTTTATACTGTCAAAAAAGATATCTTCAAAAAAGAATTCTGTATAATCCTCAAAATTCTCATCACTTATCTTAGAATAAGCCTTTAATTTTAACTCCATATACCTGTCCATTCCATCACGTAATTCCTGTGCAGCCTCTTTCAACTCACCATCTGATTTTTCAATAATTAAATTCAAAAAAGTATCATAAGATGAATAATCCTGCACCAACGTTTCCAGGTAACTTACATACTCAATCCACCTTTCATCTTCTTTTATACCTATTCCCAGACAATCTATTGCAACAGATAATTGTTCTTCAAATTTTGTTGCCGCTGGATTATTTCCAGCCATAACTGAAATAACATGATTTGACATTTCTGCAATATCCATAGCATAATCTTTAAAATTCCTTAAATTATCTCTGCTTTTTTGTTCCGCTATATCAGTGGCATTATCCATTTCATATGTCGCAATAATATTGAGCAATACTTCCATATATTTCTCTTTATCCGGTTCCGCGCCCGACTCAATAAAAAAGTCAACCATACCCATAAAGTATAACGAACCCGCATTACTTCGAAAATTTTCCACAAATTGCATATAACCATAATTATTTCTCAAAACTAATAATTTAGGATTGTAACTTCCCAAATAATCAAAAAAATCTGTCTCTTCCCCTGTAGGTGTCTCAGCATTTTTTCTATCATCTGCAAATACCTGATAACTTCCTGTCCATAACAAAACAGCCGACAATATGATACACAGATACTTTTTCATTCCTCGGCACTCCATTCTTCTGTAATTACCGTCTGTTTTATAGCTTCACACATCAATTCTTTAGTTATTTGCTGCAAAAAAGCTTCTTTTATGATTTCATCTTCCAGTTTAGAAACATTGAAAATATACTCTTTTTTTAAATCTGAATATTTTTCAAGTATTTCTTTATCAATCTTTACATCCGTTTCCTGCAAATGCCCAGACAGCTCATCATATATGGCCACCAGGTCAGGAACTTTCACTAAAACCATATAGTCCTCATCACTAACTTCCTGTATAATTTCGTAATTTCGGATTGCCTGATTATATATACTATCTATATCTCTTTTCCTGTTACTCACCTTCTGTTTGCCACAAGCAATCAAAACACCTGCACAGACAAACAACATATACATCTTTAAGAATTTCAATTTATTCATAACATTTTCCTCTTTTAGATTTTTATTAAATTTTGTTCTTCGCTCATTAAACAAGTATAAGTTGTTAATAATATTTGTATTACTTATAAAAAGTATAATTTTAACTTCTATAAATGTCAAGTAATAGTTGTACCATTTTTATATATGGGAGGCGAATTATGAATAGAATTAAAGAATTAAGAGAAGAGAAACATATCACCCAAGTTCGATTGAGCATAGAGTTGGAAGTGTCCCAGGAAACCATCAGTGCCTATGAAAAAGGTAAATATTATCCAAGCGCAAAATCCCTTATCCAGCTCTCAAAGATTTTTAACACATCTATTGATTATATATTAGGGATTTCTGAGGTAAGGAACCCCAAACTGGCTTCCCGTCTGACACATTATGAAAAACAATTGATTCTTTTAACCAAAGAAATGGATGACCTTGGTCGTGAAAAACTTTTATCATACGCGGAAGGTTACCTGAAAAAATAAAGGAGATGTCCTGAAAACGCATTTCAGGACATCTCCCTGTCCATTCAGTTTCTGTATTTTTTCCGCTCCTCCATCGGTATCTCCAAAGCATCCATGGCCTGTTCTGCCGTCCATTCCATGGTTTCCATCAACTTCCTTATGGATGCCAACCGTTCTGTTTCCTGGCCTTCTGTCAGGCCCGCGTCATGGCCTTCCCGGCGCGCTTCTTCCAGTTCTTCCCATAAACGCATATACTTTACACCCACTTCCTGACTGTTTTTCAACATATCAATCTGGCCTGCAAGCTTCCGCACACGTTCATCCTGAATCTCCTTCTCCCGCTGCTCCGGATTTTCCACATAATGTAGAAATTCAACAAGGCCCGGAGAAACTTCGTCATCATTTTCCCCATGAGTGTTCAGGAAAATTCGCACAGCGCCATCATCCATCGACAATTCCGGAACCTCGTCACAGACCATCCGAAATGTATAACGATACTTACTCCTCCCAAACAAATCAAAGGGCGCAATGAAAATCACATAAACATCGTTCATTTTGCCGAAGTTGAGTTCTCCCGGCTCTAAGAGATTGACGTCGATAGCCGACTGATACAGACGGCTTCGCCTGAGCAGGAATCGTTTTCCCTTATTCTCTTTTTGGGCTTCCGCATCATAGATAACGTCATTCTCATCGACGGCCAGCAAATCCATCCGTACTGCCCGGGAATCGTAATAGGGTTCCTCCGTTTTCTCTGCAATGCCAATCCGAATCGACGGTACCTCTTTGTCCCCAAAAATAATCGAAAGAATATTCCGGCAAATATCCGGTTCACTCATAGCTGTATCAAAAAGGAATCGGTCGAGCAGTGTCAGCTCTTTTAACGGTTTGCGTACAGGTTTTTGATTTTTACTGTTCTTCAATAAATTTCCTCCTTCATTGTAACATGTTTTCCCTTATCCTACAATGAGAGAGTAACATAACTTTCATGCAAAGCCTGTCGAAACGTGGTACCGAAACCCGTTTATTTATTGACAAAACATGCAACGGTAATTTTCTCCATCCCTACGGAAATTCCACCATAATACATGTGCCTTCGCCGGGTTTACTGTCTACGGTCAAAAAGGCCCGATGGAGCTTGGCGCCATGCTTGACGATGGCAAGGCCCAGGCCGGTGCCTCCGGTTTCTCTGGAATGGCTTTTATCCACCCGGTAAAAGCGCTCGAAGATGCGCTCCTGCTCATCCTCCGGCACGCCGATTCCCGTATCCCTCACGGACCATCGGACAGAATAATCCGCCTTCGGCGAAGGTTCCATAAGTATGTGAACACAACCTCCGTCCCGGTTATATTTCACCGCATTATCACAAAGATTGTAAATCATTTCATAGATAACCTGACGGACGCCGTTTATCACCGACACATCCCCGTCTATAGTTATCGTAATTTTCCTTTGGCGGGCCACCGACTGAAGGCTGTCAGCGACTTCTTTTGTCACCCGGTTCAAATCCACCGGTTCAAAAGGCATCCTATCCGACTGTTCATCCAATCGGGACAGCTTGATGATGTCCTCAATCAATGTGGTCATTCGGGTAGCCTCTTTATAAATCCGCCCGGCAAATTCCGGGATATCTTCTTTTTTGACCATATTGCGGCTGATAATTTCCGCATAACCGGAAATTGCCATCAATGGGGTTTTTAATTCATGGGAAACATTAGCGGAAAATTCCCGGCGGATGCCCTCGGCCTGTTTCAGTTCTTCCAATTGAATTCGAATACGTTCATTCTGCTGCTCCATCCGGTTAAGCAACGGTTTAAATTCCTCATATACAGGTTCCTCCAACGGCTTATCCAGATTTATTTCATTAATCGGCCGAACCATGCGTTCCGTTTCAATATATATCATAACAATAGAAATACCGATAATTGCCGCCACAAGCAAAATCATAAAGGGCATCATGGAAAACATCTGCTGATAAATACTGCCCATAGAACTGCTGACCCGGAGAATATTTCCGTCATCTAAAGTTACCGCATAATAATAAACCTTTTTGTCGAGGGTGTCCGAATCTCGCAGGGAGGAACCTGTGGATTGATAAATAGCCTGTGAAATCTCCGGACGGTCTTTATGATTATTCATCGATGCTTCATCGGCCACCGAATCATACAGCACCTCACCTTCCCGGTTCACTATAGTAATTCTCCGGCTGTCCTGGAACAATGTCTCACTTTTAAGGAAGTCCGTGCCCTCAGCGTCAATGGCCGCTTTTAGTATTTCAGCTTCATTTTCCGTACCTTTTTCCAATAAATCCACCGAATACGTATACATGAGAAAAGTCACCGCCAGAAAGGTCAGAATGACCGCGGCCGCAACAATAGCCACCGTATTGCGAATAATTTTCTTCTTCATTCTCTGCCTCCGATACGATAGCCCACACCACGCACAGTTTCGATATATTTTCCATAATCGCCGAGCTTCTGCCGGAGGGTTCTTATATGTACATCCACTGTCCGCGTTTCACCGTCAAAATCATAGCCCCACACCCGGCCTAATATCTGGTTTCGTGTCAAAACAATGTCCTGATTTTCAATTAAATATTTCAGCAATTCATATTCTTTTAATGTCAATGCAATTTCTTCATCATCCGCAAATACCTGATGTCTTTCTGAACGGATACGCAGATTTTTATAGACAAGCTCCGACTGGCCTCCTTTTGGACCGCCCCGCCGAAGTACCGCACGGACTCTGGCAATAAATTCCATCATTCCAAAAGGCTTTGCAATATAATCGTCCGCCCCCATATCCAGTCCGGTAACTTTATCAAATTCCGAGCCTTTGGCCGTCACCATAATGACCGGAATATCCTTTGTCGTCATAGAGCTTTTCAATTTTTTTAAAATGGACAATCCATTTTCCTCCGGCAGCATAATATCTAATAGTACTAAATCCGGTTTCTCCCCGGCAACCGCCGTAAAAAAATCCGTACCATTGGAAAAACCAGCGGCATGAAAGCCACTGGACTCCAATGTATATACGATAAGTTCCCGGATATTTCTTTCATCTTCCAGACAATAAATCATAACTCCTCGTCCCCTCTGTGTTTTCCGGTAATGGAAAATTCCACCCATTCCGAAATATTCGTTGCATGGTCGCCAATCCGCTCATAGTATTTGGCAATCAGCAAAATATCCATCACATGTTCGTGAATCATAGGATTTGAATCCATCTGACGTATAAGTAAATCTTTTACTTCAAGGAAAAGGTCGTCCACCACATCGTCATATGCAATCACCTGGCAGGCCGCATCCAAATCCTGCCATACATAGGCGTTGACACTGTCCGTCACCATCCGCACCGTCGCTTCCGCCATCCGCCCAAGCGGAATGTCCAGGCTGGGCGCTTTAATACTGGATGTCAAAATAATCTCCGCAATATCTGAGGCCTGGTCGCCAATCCGTTCCATATCTGTAATCATTTTCAATGCGGCGGAAACCTTCCGCAAATCTGAGGCCACCGGCTGCTGCTGGAGAAGCAGTTTCAGGCACAGACTTTCGATATCTCTTTCCTTTAAGTCAATCAGACTATCCTTTTCAATAAGTTCCCTGGCCGCTTCATAATCCTCATCCATCAACACCTTATATGTCATTGTAATGACCTGCTCGCACAAATTTCCCATTTCAATAAGTTTCTGATGAAGCTGTTCCAACTGGGCGTCAAATCGGTTTCTCATATCAGCCAAACCTCCCTGTAATATAGTCTTCTGTCCGTTTGTCCTTCGGGATAGAGAAAAGTGTTTCCGTGTCATTGTACTCAATCACCTGACCCAAAAGAAAGAAGGCAGTCTTATCGGATATACGGGCGGCCTGCTGCATATTATGTGTCACCATGATGATAGTATAATCTTTCTTCAACTCTACCGCAAGGTCTTCTATTTTGGAAGTTGAAATCGGGTCCAATGCGGATGTTGGTTCATCCAAGATTTTGGGTAGGGTGCCCGCAAACTCATGAAATACACGGCTTGTACAGTATGCAATAGTGTATATACCGTACATTTTTCCCAATGCATTATTTATCATTGGATTATAAATTACTATCATATCTTTCCTCTTCTCAATTTATTTACTAAATACTTTTATTTGTTGTCTCATATTCTAACAGGTACATTGTAAAATCCTCTACCCTATCGTTGTAAAATACAAGTAAAGTTTTTCTACATGACAGCCTTCACATCTACATTGACTAATTATACTTCCTTTCCCAAATCATATCCCACATCCTTGTCAGTATAATGTGTAATAAAAAAGGCAGACAAGCACTTGGCTTACCTGCCCCCGTTAATGGAATATTTGGATTCAGGCATTACCCTCGCCTTCCTACGGTCTCTATTATCATATGCATCTTTGCGCTTAAAATTCTTTAATACGATCTATTAATTCTTCCCATTTCGCGGGGAGAATGTTTAACTGATAAATGTCAATTTTTGTCCTCTGAATCAACTTTTTCAATTCCTTTTTCATCTGTTCTGAATCTTTCTCAGGTAGAATCTTTTTCAATGCATATAATCTGGAAAACAAATCTGTATCTTTTGGCAAAACATCAGGCGAATCATTCAGATCACGAATGACAACCGACGACGTCATACCGCTTACCATAGAATTATGTGCACAATAATTTCTAAGATTTCTTATGGCATCCAGCCAAGTATCCATCTGCTTTGTTGCTTCTTTCTTATATTTTTCCTTTGAAAAGGCATAATTCAAAACTGTTTTTCTTAAATCGCCCCGCAAATAAGAATACAACATAGTTATTGTACCAAACTCAAAATATGAAAAAGCTACCCACACCGGAAGACTGTTGTTCTGCCTGCTCCCACCTCTTCGGTATTCTTTCAGCTCGGGATGTTTTACTACATCTTTCCTTAATGCATTTTCTTTATCCAAAATATCATCTAAAAATTTTTGAAAGTATTTCTCATTCCGTTTTCGTTTCTTTGCGTCTTTCTCACTTTTAGAAGGAGTGTAATATTGCTGATTCAAATAAAAAACTGCATCCTGCGTCTTTATAGAGACAGCATTTGATACTGCACTCTTAAATCTTACCTCTGCTTTGTTGCAATATAAAACCAAAAGATTTCTCAATTTAACGTCAAACTCATACAATTGAAACAAAAGCTTCTGCTCCGGTTTATTACCCATGACGCCTGAGTAAGAAAGCAAATATTTTCCATATCTGCTTACTCTAAAGTAACCCGCATATTGCAGAAAATTTCTCATTCTTTTTCTTTGCCGAAACACCACATATTTCTTCATCACATCTATCTGTTCTTCCAAATTAATCGGAACTTCCCTGTTTGACATTACTTCTCCCCTCTCATGGTAAAAAAAAAGAATGGATATACCATTCTTAATCCCGC
>CABUAW010000035.1 GCA_902489645.1 uncultured Lachnospiraceae bacterium
CGCCCGCGGCCTGTTCCCCCCGTTTACCGGCCGGAAAACACCGGCGCAGGCATTTCTCCATGAAAGAAATCCATTTTCCAATGATACGGATTGGATGGTAAAGCCAAACCGGGTCCCCACATACCGAATCCAGCAAAAAAGCCAGCGCCAGTTTAATCATCATGCTTTACCGCCTCCATTGCCCGCACAAAATTCACTGCGATTTCCGGGTTTGCATAAAAATATAAATGAGGATAAGCAGCATATAAATTATTCATGGCTGTGCCGCCCTTCCAGCATCGTCCATTCGCCTTTGACATTGAAAAATCCGCCGTCCCATCTTCCATCAGAGAGTAATGAAATTCATGGGCAATAAAGTCTGCTCCGGCCTTTCCAATAAGACTGTCTTTCTGACATTTCCCGGTAACATAACCAAAGGGGCCGAGCTTTCCCGTCATCCGGCATTTTCCCGGAACCACGCCGGTCATGGGCCAGCTCTCTCCCCCGTTGTCCCGGATACTTTCGGACAAATACATATAGCCGCCACATTCTCCGATAATCGGAAGTCCTCTGCGGTATGCCTGATAAACATCTGCTTTCATCGTTTCATTTTCAGAAAGTTCTTTCGCATAGATTTCCGGATAACCGCCGCCAATATAAATCCCCTGAATATTTTTTGGAAGGTGTCTGTCCCTCATTGGACTAAATGGCACCAGTTCGGCTCCCAAGCGCCGCAATAGTTCCAGATTATCTTCATAGTAAAAACAAAAGGCCCTATCCATGGCCACGGCCAGACGCACATCGCCTACTTTGGCAGTTCCTTCAAAAGCATCCCTTACATTCAGCGGTTTTGCCTCCGCAGCCAGACGAATCAAGCCGTCCAAATCTATATATTTTTCCGCAAGCTCGCCCAGCACCGCCAGTTTTTCCGATAAGCACTTCTGCTCTTCGGCCGTCACCAGTCCCAAATGGCGGCTTTCCAGGGTGACTTTAGAATCCTTCGGCAAAAATCCATAAACCTTCAGCCCGGTTTCCCTCTCAATCAAATCCCGATAAAAGCCATACATGCCTTCCCGAACACCATTGAGTATGACTCCCCGAATCATAGAATCTTCCCGAAAATTTTTAAAGCCCTGAATGAAGGCCGCCACGGACAAAGCAGTTCCCTCCGGTCTCACGACCAGCGCCACAGGGGTTTTTGTAATCGCCGCTATATGGTAGCTGCTGCCCTTGTCCCCGCTTCCCTGACCGTCATAATAACCCATGACACCCTCAATCAGCGCCATGTCCCTGTTTTGCATATGCCAGGCAAAAATCTGTTGAAGTCTCTCCGGCTCCAAAAAAACACTATCCAGATTCACAGACGGCGTACCGGTAATGCGGCGATGGAACATGGCATCAATATAATCCGGCCCGCACTTATAAGGCGCCGATTGAATCCTCCTGGCCGTCAAAGCCCGGAGTACCGCCGCCGTCACCGTCGTTTTTCCGCAGCCGCTCTGAGTTCCCCCAATCATCAGCCTGGCCATTGACGTTCTCCCTTCTTCCATCTTTTTCCTCCTTACAGCACATTTTTCACAGCGTCAAGAAACCGCCCGTACTCCTCTTCCCAAATGCAAAACTCCGGATTTCCCGCCCGAATTTCTTTCAGAATTTCTTCCGAATCCATCCAGACGAGTTCCTCAATCTCTTCCTTTTGATACCTTAAAGTTTCCAATGAAACCTCCGGTTTCAAAAGATAAACAAAATTGACCTCATAGTTTTTAAAAGGCCGTCCGTAAAACATAAAGTCTCCGCCGACCAATTGTTTAAAAAGATATTGTAGTTTATCCGCCGTCGTATGGATTCCCAGTTCCTCTTCTAATTCCCGGAGAGCCGTCGATAAGAATGTCTCTCCCTGGGTCATATGACCGGCGCTGGAGACATCCAGACATCCCGGAAAGGAATCTTTGTCATAACGCCTGCGCTGCAAAAGAACCTGAAAGTTTCCGTCCGGCTTTATATCCCGAATGACCCATATATGGGAACCGCCATGTAAATCGCCATCCCGGTGTACGGCCGCCCGTTCCTTCACCTTGCCGATTCGATTTCCTTCTTCATCCAATAATTCAAAATACTCTGTCACGTAAAATACACATCCAATCTGTCCAGACTTTCTAAAATATCTTTTTCTTCCGGTCTGCGAATCAAAACAACAGCAGCGCCTTCAAGCCGGGCCGCCTCAAGCTTTTCCGGCAGGCCTCCGGCTGCTCCGCTGTCTTTTGTGACAAGAAATCTTGCCCCGCACATTTTTAAAAATCTCCGGTTTGTCTCCACATCAAAGGGCGGCATCTGGGCCTTCCAGTGGCTTTCATTGTCGAAAATCTCCCGGCATCTTGCCCTGGATGCTTCATTGTCCAGCACCCTCGCATAACAGCGTTCCTGAAAATGCGTCACATGATTCCGGTAAATATCCAGCGTTTTTACCCCTGTCAGCAAGGCCACATTTCCCGGCCGCTGATTCAAAATATTTGCCGCCTCCCGGCCGTCGGCCACCGGATAAATCTCCGCGCCCAGGCCGGACCATGCGCCCTCCAAATCCGACTGCCCCATCCAGGCATCCCGGCGGGTATACCTGAAATAAACCAGCCCCAGCTTCCCGCAGACCGCCTTTACGGTCCGGGTCACCTCCACGGCATAGGGATGGGAAGCATCCAGAACGTGCGTAATTGCCGCCGCCGTCATCCGCTCAGTAAACCGCTCCTGATTCAAATATCCTACCCAGAGCTTCACCGGAAAAACTTCATATAAAGCGGCTCCCATATCTGTCGCCGCCGATACCGTTATATCCGCCCCTTTAGACATTAAATATTTTACGGCATCTACCGACTCACTGGTTCCGCCAATAATTAACCAACGCATGATTTTCTCCATTGACTCAGCGCTTTTTCAATGGCAAGCTCCGTGCGGCGGATATCCTCATCGGAATGAACGCCACTGACAAACACCGCTTCAAACTGAGATGGGGCAATATAAATTCCCTCAGCCAGCATAACCGCAAAATATTCTTTAAAGCGATTTAAATCGGAGGCGGCTGCCGAAGAATAATCGGTCACCGGTTCTTTTGTAAAGAAAATACTCATGAGGGTTCCGACCCGATTACACACCGCATCCACATCATATTTTTTAATATTCTCCTTAAATGCCTTTTCCAGTTTTTCGGCCTGCATTTCGGCCTGCATATAAATTTCAGGACACCTTTTTAATATTTCCAGAGTTTTTATTCCGGCCGCCACCGCCGTCGGATTTCCCGAAAGAGTTCCCGCCTGATAAACCGGGCCGGACGGAGCCACCATTTCCATAATCTCTTTCCGGCCGCCGTAAGCTGCCAAAGGCATACCTCCGCCGATAATCTTTCCCATAGTCGTCATGTCCGGCATGACATTGTAATAGCCCTGGGCGCCCGAATAACCCAAACGGAATCCGGTAATGACCTCATCAAAAATAAGAACGCTTCCGTAATCCTCCGTCATTTTACGCAGTCCCTCGAGAAATCCCGGCTTTGGAAGAACAACGCCCATATTGGCCGCCACCGGTTCCACAATAAGCGCCGCAATCTGGCTGCCATAGGTCTGAAATAAGGCCCTCACACTGTCCAAATCATTATAAACCGCAGTCAATGTCTTAGATGCATAAGCCTCCGGTACCCCCGCGCTATCCGGCACATTCTGGGTCATCAGACCGGAACCCGCTTTTACCAGAAGTCCATCGGAATGACCATGATAACAGCCCTCAAATTTCACAATATAATCCCGGCCCGTATAGCCCCTGGCCGCCCGGATGGCGCTCATGACCGCCTCAGTCCCCGAATTTACCAACCGGACCATCTCCACCGAAGGTACTGCGTCAATAATCATTTCACAAAGCGTCACTTCCCCTTCCGTCGGTGCGCCGTAGCTTGTCCCCCGGTACACGGCCTGGCAAACGGCTTCCACTACCTCCGGGTTGGCATGCCCCAAAATCATCGGTCCCCAGGAACCAATATAATCAATATAGTCATGGCCATCCACATCATAAATATGGCTTCCGCTGGCACGTTCAATAAACCGGGGATTCATCCCCACCGCCCGATAAGCCCGCACCGGACTGCTCACGCCTCCCGGCATTAACCGGCAGGCTTTCTCAAATATTTTTTGACTTTTATCCATGATATCCTCACTCCTTCAGCCACCGGGCAATATCCAGCGCATAATACGTAATAATCATTTTTGCTCCGGCCCGTTTCATTGCGGTCATTGTCTCCATAACCACCCGTTTTTCATCAATCCAGCCATTGAGGGCGGCCGCCTTCATCATGGAATATTCACCGCTCACACTATAAGTGCATACCGGCAATGGGAATTCATCGGCAATCGTCTTTAATATATCCAGATAAGCCAATCCCGGTTTAACCATAAGAATATCGGCCCCTTCCTCCATATCAAGCTCTGCCTCAATGATGGCATCCTTTTTATTACGCCAATCCATCTGATAAGTTTTCCGGTCCCCGAAGGACGGCGCCGAATGGGCCGCTTCACGGAAAGGACCATAGTAAGCCGACGCATACTTAATGCTGTAAGCCATAATCAATACATCCTCAAATCCATTGGAATCCAGCTCCCGGCGCATATGGCCAATCCGACCGTCCATCATATCGGACGGTGCCACAATATCCGCCCCGGCCGCCGCACAGCTCAACGCCGCCTTTGACAGTAATTCCAGCGTTTCATCATTTAATATTTTGCCGCCGTGAATCAGACCGCAATGGCCGTGGTCCGTATATTCACAGAGACAGATATCGGCAATACAAATCATATCCGGATAATTTTCTTTTGTCATGCGAATCGCTTTCTGCACAATTCCTTCCGGATTGTAGGCCTCGCTCCCCACCGCATCTTTATGATTCGGTACGCCGAAAAACAAAACCGCTCTCACACCGCTATCCCAAATTTCCTGCAGATGCTGTTGAAACCTGTCCAGTGAATAATGGTAAATGCCCGGCATGGAGGGTATTTCTTCTTTTATATTTGTTCCCTCAACCACAAAGACCGGATAAATCAAATCCGAAAGTCCCACCTCGTATTCATGAATCATATCCCGAATCGCCTGGGAACCCCTCAGACGTCTCGGCCGTCTTATCATATCCATTTTTTTCACTCCCTGCTCTGAAGCTGACACAAACACTCTGTCAGCCCCTCAATTGTATAATTCTCTGCTGTCGCGCACACTGTCAATCCCGCTTTTTTTGCTTCTCTGGCCGTCACCGGACCGATGCAGACGATTTTCGGATATTCTGTCACACCAACGGTCATCTCCGCGAAAGCCCGAACCGCCGAACCGCTGGCAAAAGTCATATAATCCGCATCCTTCATTGCCCGAAGCAGTAAATCCTGTTTTCTCCAATCAGCCCGGGTTGCGTAGGCTGCCACATCCGTATAATGAATTCCTTTTATCTGAAAGCATTGATTCAGAGATTTGGAACCTTCCTTCGCCCTGAAAACAAGCACCTTTTGAGAGCAATTCATCTGTCCGGCCAGGCCTTCGGCCAATGCCTCTGAAGTATAACTTTCCGGCATAAAATCTGCATGAAATCCATAATCTTTCAACATATCTCCCGTGCCTGGTCCCACCACCGCAAATTTTAAATGGGCCGCCTTCCGGTAATCCACCCCGAATTTCTTCATGGATTCAAAAAACAGTTTTACCCCGTTGCTGCTTGTAAAAACCAGCCATGAATAAGCGGTCAAATCCCGAAGCGCCGCTTCAAGTATCTCATCCGCCGCAGGCTCGGTATAAATCAGGCTCATATCGATAGACTCCGCTCCCTTTGTCAAAAGGCTCCGATGCTGTTTACGCACCAATTCCCTTGTCCCGGTCAAAAGAACCTGCTTTCCGGTAAGCGGCTGCTTCTGCCGCCATCCAATCTTTTCTGAAAGCCCTGCAACCTCACCGACAACCAAAATTCCCGGCGGTTTTATGTCGGCCTCTTTACAGGTTCCGGCAATGGTTTCCAGTGTTGCAATGACTTCCTTCTGGCTGCCGGTCGTGCCATTTCGTATGACCGCCGCCGGCGTATTTTTATCCTTTCCATGTTGAATTAAAGCCTCGCATATTTCCGCCAGACGTTTGATACCCATGAGAAATACCAGTGTACCGCCGGAAGCGGCCAGGGCGCCATAATCAATATCGGAAGCGGCCTTTACCTGCTCATGGCCGGTAATAAAATGAACCTGGGACGCAATTCCCCGGTGGGTCACGGGAATTCCCGCATAAGCCGGTACGCTGTAAGCCGAAGAAACTCCCGGAACAATTTCAAAAGGAATATCTGCCGCCGAAAGAGCAAGTGCCTCTTCGCCGCCCCTTCCAAAAATAAACGGGTCGCCGCCCTTCAGGCGGACAACCGTCTTGCCTTCCAAGGCTTTTTCCAATAAAATCTTCTGAATGTCCTCCTGAAACATATGATGATGTCCCGATTGCTTTCCTGCATAAATCAGTTCCGCATTTTCACCGGCCTCATTCAGAAGGGCGTCGGAGGCCAGATAATCATAAACAATCACATCCGCATGCCGGATACACCACAGCCCCTTAACCGTCACAAGTCCTGCGTCTCCCGGTCCGGCCCCGACAAGAAAAACCTTACCATGAGAATCGCTCTGTACGTTTTCCGTACAACGGGAAACGCCCGTTTTAAGTTTTTTAGCCAGTTTCTCTCCTAATTTTTCCAAAGCCGTCCTATCGCCCTGAACCTCATCAAAAATCATATGCCGTCCATCCCGTGCAAAACCGCCCTTCATGTAAAACCGATTTCCTTCCGGCCACGAAAAGGCACAAACTGGCGCATTACAACCGCCGCCGATATAACGCAGGAAGCTCCGCTCCGCCAAAAGCTGACCTTCCGCTTTTTTATCATTTAATTTCCGGCATATTTTTGCAAAGTCCGCATCTTCCATACTTTTTTCGGAAATCTCTACGGCCAAAATAGCCTGCCCCGCCGCCGGAAGAAATTCATCTGAGTTTAAAATCTCGTAATGAAACCGGTCATAAAAATCCGCTTTCTTTTCCTCCGCTTCCGCATATTTTTGTGCGTCCCGCCGAAGCCGTTCAAGTCCTGCCCGGGCCAGCACAATCGCATCATATGAACCTTCCTCCAGTTTCCGAAGCCGGGTCTGGACATTGCCCCGGATTTCTTTTGTCTGAATTTTTGGATTCAATATTTTAAGCTGCAGGCTGCGTCTCAGGCTCCCCGTACCGATGACCGTCCCCGGAGCCATTGCTTTCAGAGGCTTTCCGTCCCTTGTCACAATCACATCTTCCCATTCCGCCCGCTCAACGACAGCGCCAATACCAAGTCCCTCCGGGAAATCCATCGGCATATCCTTTGCGCTGTGAACAGCCATATGAATCCGCCCATCCAGCAAGGCCTGTTCCAGTTCCTTTGTAAATACGCCCTTTCCTCCAAAACTGCCCAGAGATTTATCCAGGCGCAAATCTCCCTCGGTATTTATAGGTAGAATCTCTATCGTCACTTCCGGCGCTATCTCCTTTATCTTTTCAGCCACAATCCGGGTCTGGGCCTGAGCCAACAAGCTCTTGCGCGTCCCGATTCGAATCTTTTCAATCATCCTTTTCTCCCGACCGGTTTTCCCGGATTATTTTATCAATATCTTCCTCCGTCAGACGTCCTCTGTCTTCCAGAGCCGCCCGGAGAACCTTAACTAATATCTCTTTTCTTTCGCCTGAATCCGATGTTGCCTGATGAATCCGCTCTCTGGCTTCGACGCCCGTCTCCGCCAATGTTTCATACCAGTCCGGCAAAGCCTCCTGAACCTGCCGGGATACCATTCGGGACAATGCCGGCGTCCGACCGCCCGTGGATATGCCAACCATCAGATTGCCCCGGCGTACCACCGAGGGAAAATAAAAATCACAGTCTGCCGAATTCGTTGCCGAATTGGCCGGAATACGATTCTTTCTTGCCCATAAAACCATCTGATGGTTTACCCGCTCGTCATCGGTGGCACAGATAAGCATGGCAACATTTCCAATGCCTTCTTTTCTGGCATTTTGCTCCAGCCATACGGCGGCGGCCAGCGGGCCTTCATCCACCGCGTGACATTCCAGCCGCTCCGGCTCCTGAAGTTTTTCCAATTCCGGTTCAAATTTCCGGCTGATTACATGGACCTCCGCTCCCATATCCAAAAGGACCTCCGCCTTACGAAGCGCCACCCTTCCGCCGCCGATAATCAGGCAGATTTCTTTTTCCAATTCAATAAACATAGGAAATACAGCCATCTTTATACCTCCTCAAGTACATATCCCCGCGGCGTAATCATTTTTCCATCCCGGATATAAGTCATGGAGTTGCCAATAATTACCATGGTAAACATATCAACCGCCGCGTTTTTAAGTTCCTTTAAAGTCGTCAATTCGCAGGAACTGTTTTCCCGGCCGGCCCGGCGCACAATACCCACCGGCGTTTCCGGCGTTCTGAAGCGCATTACAATATCTGCGGCCTTTTCTAAATAATCTTTTCGCTTCCGGCTTTTCGGATTATACAGACAAATGACAAAGTCCCCCTCTGAGGCGCATTTCACCCGAAGCATTATCTGTTCCAGCGGCACCATCAAATCGCTCAGACTGATGACCGCAAAATCATTCATCAACGGCGCTCCCAACACAGAAGCTCCGGCGCTGGCCGCCGTCACTCCGGGAATAATCCGAACCGGGATATCCTCCCCCGATGCCTGAACAACCTGGAGCATAATCCCCGCCATACCATAAATACCGCTGTCTCCGCTGCTGACCAGAGCTACCTGCTGACCTTTCACAGCCTCCGCCAGTGCAATTTTACACCGTTCCACCTCCCGGGTCATCGGTGTATTTAAAAAGTTTTTATCGGGAAATATCTCCCGGATTAAATCAATATATGTTGTATAGCCGACAATAACATCGGCAGCTTTCATCGCCGCAATGGCCTGAATCGTCATATATTCATAACCGCCCGGCCCAAAGCCGACCACATCAATTCTCTTCATAGGATTCCTCAACCTTCTTCAAAGCTTCCATAAATTTTTCCAATTGTTCCGGCGCCAGATTTTCCCGCAGCGCAAAAAAGAAATGTGAAACGGCTTTGTCCATTCCCTTATCTTCGGCCTGCCTGCAAATCTTTTCTTTCATCCGCTGTACGTCCTGAAAAGATTTCTGAAAAACCATCCATTTTTTAAATTGAATACGGTATTCCTCCAGAATGTCCCTGGCCGCCAAAGCTTCTTTTTCTTTTTTCCGGTTATTTTCATCAGCCACCCGGACAAAGTCATCAATGTTATAATATCCCGTATCCGAAAGCTCCCGCACTCTATTATCAATATCCGGCGGTACGGCCAAATCAATAAACACCCGGCGTTTTTCTGTCGTCAGCGCCCTTTTAACCCTGTCCAGAGTTATCGTATAGTGGGGACTCGACGTTGCACTGATAATGACATCCATCATATCCAGCCACTCATAGCGTTCATTATAGGGCACCTCTGCATACCTTTTTTCTTCTCCGCCATGACATTGCCGTCGTGTGGTCATATAAATTTGCATCTCTCCTTCGGAGAGCAGATTTTTATAAATACTGCTTCCAATCTTTCCCGATGCGCCAATCAAAAGAACATTTTTTTTCTTTAAATCGCCCAAATATTCCCTTGCCGCCTTCACCGCAATCGTCGCCGTGGATACCGGCGTCCGTGACAAATCCGTTTCTGTCTTGACTTTTTTTGCCCCGGTCACCGCATACCGAAAGCATGTATCCAAAAAGGTTCCCATCGTTCCGGCCGCTCTCGCCTGCTGTTGGGCTTCCTTCACCTGTCCTAAAATCTGGTCTTCACCGATAACCATAGAATCCAGTCCGGCCGCCACGAAAAAAAGATGGCGTTCTGCTTTTTCACCTTCATAAAACCGCAGATATTCGGCTCCGTCAATACCTTCCGGAAATGCAATCAGGCGAAGCAGGCCCCGCTCTGCTTCGGAATAAATTTCTCTCTGATTTTCGTCCGAACCATAAAGATAAATTTCCAAACGGTTGCAGGTCGACAAAAGGGCACATTCTTCAATGCACCCGACAGAAACCATTTCTTTTAAATATTTAATTTGCTGTTCCTTAGTCAGCGCAAAGCAGCTACGTATATTCAAATCCGCCGTCTTATGGCTGACGCTGATTAATTGTATACTCATATTTCTATTGTCTGTATCATCTCTGCAAGTGCAAAGGTAATTCCCTCATATTTTTGTTTTTTTATTTTTAAACGCGCCCTTTCTTTTGGCGCAATAGAACGTCCTGTTTCATAATCACCGCCGGCCATGGTCCGGGCTGCCAGATAGGCGCTGGCCTCCGCCACGGAACCGACGCCAAGGGTTTTCTCCACAAAAGAGGAAAATTCCAACGGTCCCCCCGGCACCGTCTCAAAATCCAGTTTTCCTATCATTTTTCTGGAAATAACAATCAAAGGAAGCTCCAGCCTTTCAGCGAGCGATAAAATAGCCGTCTCCCCGGCCTTTTTGTCCACCGTCGCCACCGCCCGGACACACCGGGGATTCGGAAGATATTCCCCGGCAAATGTTCGAAAGGCCTCCGCCATCCTTTCCGGTTCCATATTCTTCTTGCACCCTACCCCCAGAACCAGTGTCTGAGGTCTGAGATAAAGGGTTTTCCCGGCATCTTTTTCCAAATATAACGGGTCGATGACTACCTTTACCTCTTCTTTATCAAGCAGACGTCCGCTGACATATTTTAAGGCCGATAAATTTTCAATCAATAATTGATTTCTTTTGGCCACTTCATCAAAGGCGACAATGCCCTCCACATCCGTGGCCGTCGTCACCACAGGATGACCGCCGGTCACCGCCGCCAACTGAACTGCCAACGCATTGGCTCCGCCCAAATGGCCGGATAACAGACTGATAACCCACTGGCCCCGGGTATCCATGACAATAACCGCCGGGTCCCTGTCTTTTCCCCGTAAAAGCGGCCCGATATACCGCACCACAATTCCGGCCGCCATCACGCACACCAACGCATCCAGACGGCCCCACGCTTCTTCCATATGCTGCTTTAAATCCGACTTTGGAAAAATCTCTCCCGGCCATTGTTCATTTAATTGATGAACCCGTTCAAAGCCCTGCTTTGTCAATGCAAAATATCCTATCTTCATTTTCCAATTCCACTATATTTCCTATTTTCGTTTTAAACTGCGCAACCGCGCCTTCGTTTCTTTATCTACACGGTAAGATTCACAGATTTTCTGAATCGCTTTATTGTGAGTAAAATCATCCAATTGGTTTTCCCGGATGTACGCCTCCGTCAGTTCCGGCAAATGCACATAAAATACAGACACTGCCCAGGCCACAGCCATCTGTACATAATAATCCGAATTCCTGAATCCGTCAAAATAATGAAAGACAGCCGGGGCATATTCCGGCCGGACATAATAATCCAACGCCATCACTGAGGCAAAGCGCAGCTCATAGGTTTTATCTGATATAAAGAATGGCTGCAAAAACGCCCAAACCGCTTCTCTGTTCTTTTCTGTAAATTTTAAAGAGGAACAAAAGCAGTCGCAAACCGCCCAGTTATGAATATGCGGCAGGAATAACCGGATTTTTTCAAACCGTTCTTCCAAATCCATCTTGCCGTAACCAATCATAAAACCGCGAAGCATATCTTCTTCATAATACATTTCCGGCGCAGCGTCAAAATACTCCCGCCATTCTTCTTTCACAAGTCTCCTGGCCAGTTTGCGCAGCTCCGGCACCCGCACACCGAGGATATTGTCTGTTCCCGGAACAAGCTTGCTGTGAAATGCCCGGTAATCTTCATCGGCCAGCTCAATTAAAGCTTTTCTTACGCTTTCAACATCCATGATTTCATCCCTTCCTGCCGTTTCATCCGGCATGGCTCGTTTCCAAATCCAGCAGCCGCCGCTTTACGTCCAGCCCACCGGCATAGCCGACCAACTGTCCATTAGCTCCAATGACACGGTGGCATGGAATCATAATCATAATCGGATTATGGTGGTTTGCCATCCCCACAGCCCTGGCCGCCTTCGGTTTACCGACGGCCTTTGCAATATCCCCATAGGTCCGCGTTTCGCCGTAAGGAATCTCCCGGAGAGCCTTCCACACATTCTGAAAAAAAGCAGTTCCGTCAGGCTTTAACATCAAATTAAAATCCTTCCGTACCCCTGCAAAATATTCCCGAAGCTGCTGTTCCGCTTCGGCCAAAATCTCCGTTTTTTTCGTCACCGCTTCAACAAAAATCGCTGCCTTCTTAATGATTTTCCCTTCCGGATTCAATCGCGCCCCGGGTACATCGGCCCGGGAAATCTCTTTGATAAATCCATCATCCTCGACCAATCTGAGCTTTCCTATCGGAGAATCCATAAAATGCTGATACATCTGTCCCTTACCTCCTCTGTCCGTAAATCTGTCGCTGTCTCAATTATTCTAAGTATACAACACGTTCCATTAACTGTCCAATAAAATGTGTACCTGTCTGCTGCACACCCTTTGAAACAAAAAATGTCGAAATAACACAAAAGATTTGTATTGACGTTAAAATCTAAATATTTTAGACTAAATTTATCAAACAATTAATTAAAGGAAAAGAATGACAAAAATACATGCACTTGGTCGATTAGATTTAAAACTTTTGGAAAAAGAGTTTGGAAAGATTCAAACCGCAGAAACAATCATTACTGAAGAACGTATTCAGCATATTTTAGCCCATCATCCACTTGACTATCCTTTTCTACGTACATATGGCAAAAGTATTATTTCCGCCCCTGACTTTATTGTAAAAGACCTCACCCATACAGGCACCATTTTTATGATAAAGAAAATAGAAAATTCTAACCTGAATATAATCATTCGTCTCGTTCTTGAAACAGAACATCCACAACTAAAAAACTCTGTGATGACTTTTTTCCGGATTCGGAACCGTAATCTAAAGAAACTCATCGAAAAAAATACTTTACTTTACAAAAAAGAATAAACCATTTATAATAAACATATATTAATAGAGCTTTAGCCGGAGAATTATCGAAGTAGAGATTGTGCTGCTACACACCCTTTGGGTCAAAAGAAATGTGGGAAGGGGCACCCCCACCGATAATTCTCTGGCATAAGTTTTATTTCTGAAAAATCTGCGCAAATATTCAAAACAATGTACCGGTAGAAACCATCCAAAAAGCTGCTTGCCACCCTGACGACTTATTTCCAGGACATTGGCAGACCGGGCTTCCAAACCGGATGTATTCCTGCAATTCAGTGATGCCGAAATTTTGAAGGCTAAGGGTAAAGTTACGGACGTAATCTTACAACCATACAACGGATATACGTCCACCGTTATCAACCATCAGGCACTTCCTTCCGCCAAAGGTATAGCTTCCATCTATGTTTCCTTTTTTTCAACAAAAATAAGACCCACCATTCCGTTTTAAATCACACTGACAAAGACGGACTAAAATGATATAATAGGTATCATAAAATATATACGGAGGAAAAACTATGGAACTGAGAGAATTGAACTATATCGCCACAATCGGAAGAACCCGGCATATGACCCAGGCGGCCAACGAGCTTTTTATTTCTCAACCGGCGCTCTACAAAAGTCTGCGTAAAATTGAGGCGGAACTCGGCACATCATTGTTCTATAGAAAAGGGAACGAACTTCGCCCTACAGATACCGGAAAAATCGTACTGGAAAAGGCCAATGAAATGTCAGCGCTGATTACCCAAATGAATGACGCCATCATGGCAACAAAGAATTTGCAGCAAGGCGAAGTGAATATCGGTTTTCCTTCGGTTGTCGGAACCATGTACCTTCCGAATCTGCTCATTCATTTTCAGCAAAAATATCCGCATATCTGTGTACATACAGTCGAAGCCGGAGGAAACTCTCTGGCTGGAATGGTTGCTTCCGGTGCAATCGATATGGCTATTATTATGCGGCCGGTGTATTCGGATACACTAAACGAAATTCCTCTCATCAAAGACCATGTGGCGGCCGGCGTAAAACCCGCCCATCCCTGGGCCGGACGAAACTATGTCACTGTCAAAGATTTTAAAAGCACACCATTTATCACCTTTGACAAAACCTTTAATATGCGGGCCCAATTAGAAGAACTCTTCCATGCAGAAAATATCCACCCTTCCATTGCTTTTGAAGGCGCCAGTTGTCAGTTTTTATTTGAGCTTTCCTCCCTGTCCGATGAAATTCTTGTTCTTCCAAGACCGATTATCGAATTTTATGCCCGGGATTCTGTCGTTACCCTTCCTTTTAAACCTGCTTTTCCATGGGAGCTTTCATTGATTTTCCAGAAAAACTCTTTTCTGTCAACGGCCAGCAAAGCAATGATTAGTCATATTCAGGAATACTTTTTTACTAAATATAAATAAAATTTATTTACCTTTATTCAAACAATCCGCCACTTTTAGTTTAAAATAGCCTAAGGCTTCCAACGCAAAACAATTGGAAGCCTTAGAAAATCAAAGAAAAAAATTAAAATACTAAACCGCAAGATGCCAATATAACAGCAATAATTGTTGTTAAAATCGGAATGACGACACTGGTCATGCAAATATCCAAGTAACTTTCACGATGACTCAAACCACATACCGCTAAACATGTGACCACGCCACCGTTATGAGGCAGAGAATCCAAACCACCTGAAGCCAAAGAAGCAATTCTATGGAAAGTAGCCATCGGAATACCGGAAGTTACAGACATTTCTGTGAAACGTTCACTAAGGGCTTCCAAAGCAAGTCCCAAACCGCCTGAAGCAGAACCGGTAGCGCCGCATAAGACGTTGACTGCGAGAGCAACCGCAACCAAAGGTGAACCTCCGACACCAAGAACCAAATCCGTTAATTGTGTAAAACCAGGAACAGCTTTTACAACAGCGCCGAAACCTACAACAGCAGATGTATTAATAATAGATTGCATAGAACCAACTGCACCGGCATTGATTGTTGCGATGATTCCTTTTTCTTTAATCGTATTAAATCCTGTAACAATTCCTACGATAACACCCGCAAGAAGCGCCACAACAATATTTAATCCAAGAACGCTCAACAGGACAACAACCGTTATCAGTGGTAGGAAAGCGAGAACCGGATGCATAACTTTTATATCATTTTTTTCTGTTTCAACATTTTCCGGTTCCGTGAATCCAATTCCTTCCTTTGCCAGTTTCTTCTGTCTATAGGTCAACCATATCATACCAAGTACAAACATGATTATTGCAGAAATCACTCCCAAAACCGGCGCCGCATTTGGTGTTGTACCAAAATACTGCATTGGAATAAGGTTCTGAATCTGAGGACTTCCCGGCAACGCCGTCATCGTGAGAGTAAATGCTCCTAAAGTAAATGTCCCCGGAATCAATTCTCTTGGTACGTTTGCTTCTCTATACAGAGACAAAGCAATCGGATATACAACAAAAATTGCCACAAATAATGAAATTCCACCATAGGTCATCGCTGCACAGCTCAATACAACAGCTAAAATCGCCCGTTTTGGTCCAAGAACCTTTACCACCCAATATCCCACTGAATGAGCAGCTCCCGTAGCCTCCATGACCTTACCGAAAATTGCTCCGAGCATAAAGGCCGGAAACCAGGATGCCGTGAAGCTGACAAATCCCTGCATATATGTAACCGTATAAGCATCAATCAAATCAAGACCACCCGTCAGAGCAACAATCAATGCACAAATTGGCGCCGCCCATATCGTAGATATGCCTTTATAAGCCAGTACCATAAGTAATACTAGACCAATAATAATACCAAACATCGTTCTCCTCCTTTGTCTTTCCTTTTTATCTATTTCCTACTTCCCTATAAATGGTTTCGGTGACCGCTTTTCAAGAAATGCATGCATCGCTTCCTGTTGGTCTTGTGTTCCATATAGCTGTGCAAAAAGCGCAGCTTCAATTTGAAGTCCTCTCTGCAAGTCACATTCAATACCATCGGTAACAGCAATTTTTAAATATTTCATGGCTAATGGCCCCCAGTGAGCAATCTTCTCAGCCATAGCCAAAGCATCCTTCATCAATTCTTCCGGTTCAGACAATTCATCCACTAGCCCAATTCTATAAGACTCCTCAGCCGAAATTTTATCTCCTGTAAACATTAACTGTTTCGCTTTAGACACGCCAATAAGTCTCGGTAATCTTTGTGTTCCTCCCCACCCAGGAATGACAGCCAGAGAGATTTCCGGAGAACCTAAAAAAGCTTTCCTGGAAGCAATGCGAATATCACAGGCTAATGCAAATTCTAATCCTCCGCCTAAAGCATAGCCATTAATTGCTGCAATAACTGGTGTTCTGAAATGTTCGATTGTATCAAGTACTTCCGCACAGTTTCTGCTGAATTTATATCCTGTAATAACCGTTGTCTGCGACTCTTCATTAATATCTCCACCCGCACAAAAAGCCCGTCCTTCACCCGTAAGAATAAGACACCGAATTTGAGCATCCTCTTTAATTTCCGACAACAAATTTCTCAATTCATTAACCGTTTCCGTATTCATTGCATTTAGTGCTTCCGGACGATTCAGGGTAATAATTCCTATATTTTTGTTGTCACCTGTAATTTCATACTTTATCCCTTTCATAAAAAACTCCTTCTCTCAATGTTTTTCGGATATCCTTGTCTTAATTTTAACATACCTGCTTTCAACAAACACTCATCAAACTTTCACTGTTTTTTCAACTTTATGTTTAAGTCTATAAATGGGCGTTATAACGGATATGATATAATAAACATATATAGAAAACTGACAAGGATGGTACCTTTATGGAGTTAAGAGAATTGAACTATATCGCGACAATTGGAAAAACTCGAAATATGGCACAAGCTGCCCAGGAATTGTATATTTCCCAGCAAGCCCTCTATAAATCCTTACGCAAAGTAGAAAATGAACTTGGCACTGTCTTATTTTATCGTAAAGAGAATGAACTGCTTCCCACGGATACCGGGCAAATTGTATTAGAAAAATCAGAACATATAGCCCGCCATATTACACAAATGCACGATGAAATTGCTGCTACAAAGAATTTGGACCATGGAAAGGTCTGTATTGGCCTTCCCTCTGTTGTCGCAACAATGTATATGCCGAATCTGCTTATTCAATTTCAACAAAAGCATCCGAATATCTCTTTGCGTACCTTAGAAGCCGGCGGAAATGCTCTGGCCGGAATGGTTGCCGCCGGAAAGGTTGATATGGCCATCATCATGCGTCCTGTCTATCTTGATACATTAAATGAAATTCCTCTAATCAAAGATTATGTGGCCGCCGGCGTAAAGACAACGCATCCCTGGGCCCGCCGTAACTTTGTGACCATCAAAGATTTTGAAAATACACCTTTTATCACTTTCGACGAAACTTTCAACATGCGTGCTCAACTGGATTCACGTTTTAATGCCGAAAATATTCATCCAACCATTGCCTTTGAAGGTGCCAACTGTCAGTTCTTATCAGACCTTACTTCCTTATCTGACGGAATTCTTGTCCTTCCAAGGCCAATTATCGAATACTATGCCCGAACTCCTTTTATTGCATTGCCTTTTAAACCAACCTTCACCTGGGAGCTCACACTAATATTCCAGAAAAACACCTTTATTTCCACAGCCAGCAAAGCACTAATTAGTTATATACAGGAATATATTTCCGCAGAATATTAATTTTTTTCATCTTTTGGTTTAATGCCATTTTACTTTTAGTTTAATATTCATTAAAAAACCTGCAGATTCTCCAACCTGCAGGTTTTTATGTATTCATCCAACATTTTATTAATATTCTCTCAATAAGTGATTTGCAATAACCACTCTCTGAATTTCATTGGTTCCCTCAAAAATCTGATAAATTTTCGCATCACGCATGAGTTTTTCCACCGGATATTCCCGACTGTAGCCATAACCGCCAAAAATCTGAATGGCCTCCGACGTCACTTTCATGGCCACATCGCCGCCATACGCCTTAGCAATGGCCGATTCTTTACCGTAAGGCCGTCCCATTTCCATCAATGTGCAGGCATGGGCCACCATCTGACGGGCTGTTTCAATCTGAATTTCCATATCGGCCAATTTAAAAGCGACGGCCTGATTGCTGACAATCGGCTTCCCAAACTGAATCCGCTCTTTACCATAGGCAATCGCTTCTTCCATAGCCCTCTGGGCAATACCAACCGCCATACAGCCGATAAAGGTCCGGCTTACATCCAATGTCTGCATGGCAATCTTAAAGCCTTCACCCTCTTTTCCAAGAAGGTTCTCCGCCGGAATACGGCAGTCATCAAAAACAAGGTCGCAGGTTCTGGAACCACGGATACCCATTTTATCCTCATGCTTACCGTAAGTAAATCCCGGCGTGCCATCCTCCACAAGAAAGGCGCTCATGCCCTTAATGCCTTTGCTCTTATCCGTCATGGCCGTTACGACATAAATCCCGGCCACACCGCCATTGGTAATAAAGCATTTACGGCCGTTCAGGATATAGCTGTCTCCGTCCTTTTTCGCTGTTGTACGGCCGGCCGCCGCATCAGAACCCGCCTGCGGCTCTGTCAACGCAAATCCGCTGAATTTGCCGGATATGATTGTATCACAGAATTTCTTTTTCTGTGCCTCTGTCCCTGCCAAAAATACGGATTTCAGTCCGATATTACTCACGGAAAATGTCAGAGCAAATCCGGCGTCAGCCTTCGCCATCTCCTCAAGAATCGCAGCTACCGATAACTTATCCAATCCAAGGCCGCCGTATTCCTCCGGTATATCCATCATATGGAGCTGCATTTCCATCCCCTTATTATAAATCTCCCTCGGCCATTCTCCGGTCCGGTCATATTCCTTTGCCTGTTCCCGCACTTCGTTATCACAAAATTCGCGAACTGCTTCAATTAATTCCTGTGTCTCTTCTGAACAAATATAGGCCATTTTTATCTCTCCTTTTTCTCTTCTGTTTTATTTTCCAATAAATGGTTTCGGTTCTCTTTTCTCTAAAAACGCATGCATGGCCTCCTGCTGGTCCTCTGTCCCGTAAAGCTGTGCAAATAAAGCGGCTTCTATCTGAAGTCCTCTTTGCAAGTCGCACTCCATGCCATCGGTAACGGCAATCTTTAAATATTTCATTGCCAGCGGCCCCCAGTGGGCAATCTTCTCGGCCATAGCCAAGGCATCCTTCATTAATTCTTCCGGCTCAGACAATTCGTCGACAAGACCGATTCGCCAGGCCTCTTCCGCCGAAATCTTATCTCCCGTAAACATGAGCTGTTTTGCTTTTGATACGCCGATAAGCCTCGGCAGCCGCTGTGTGCCGCCCCATCCCGGAATCACGGCCAGAGATATCTCCGGCGAACCGAGAAAGGCTTTTCGTGATGCGATACGGATATCACAGGCCAGCGCAAATTCCAGTCCTCCGCCCAAAGCATATCCATTTATGGCTCCGATAATCGGCGTCCGAAAATGTTCCATTCGGTCAAGTACCTGGGCACAATTTCTGCTGAACCGATACCCGGTGATGACTGTCGTCTGAGACTCTTCATTGATATCGCCGCCGGAACAAAAAGCCCTGCCCTCACCTGTCAGAATAAGGCAGCGTATCTGTTCGTCTTTTTCGATATCCGCCAGTAAATCTCTGAATTCATTGACTGTTTCCGTATTCATGGCGTTTAAAGCCTCGGGCCGATTCAGCGTAATTACGCCAATATTTTTGTTCTCCCCCACAATTTCATACTTTAATCCATTCATAAAAAACTCCTTTCCGGCAAACCCTTTATTTTATTTTCATACGAAATCTATGAAAAAACAATTATCACATTTTCCAAATTTTTTTAACCTGCGGTTCATACTTTTCCGCTCACTCGCAGTACGTTTAAAACAAAAACGGAGGCCCCGCAACTGGTGCAAATTGCAGAGCCTCCGCATATTAAAGGAAGTTTTTGTTTCCGCTTTCGCGGAGTATGAATTTTATTAATGGATTTTTAAGTTTCTCTATAATTTCTTTGTTGCCATGATTTTGGCTTCACCATCGACAACAACCGTACCGTCCTGAATCGCAACAACGGTTTTCATGGTCAGAATTTTACGTTTCTCATCCATAGCTATAATTTCGGCTGTGGCCGTAATCGTATCGCCCACATGAACCGGAGCGGTAAATTTCAGATTTTGCTCGAGAAAGATAGCGTCGGCTCCCGGCAGCGCCATGCCCAAAACGGTAGATATAAAGGAGGCGGTTAACATACCGTGGGCAATCTGACTGCCAAATCGCGTCGTCTTTGCATATTCCGCATTGACATGTACCGGATTAAAGTCTCCGATAATTCCTGCAAAATTGTAAATATCCGAAGCTAAAATCGTTTTACTGAAGGATGCTTTCTGTCCGACAGAAAGTTCCTGGATAGCATAGCCGCTCATATTAATGCTGTTTGCATCCAACATACTCATAAAATCACCTGCTCCTATTCTTCAAAACTCAAGTGCATCAAAGCGTCTGTAAAGATTTTTTCATCCATCACTTTAATTTCATCATCCATTATCGGAGTGAATTCCATCTTGTCAAGAATATCTTTCTGTAAATCTACGCCTGGTGCAATCTCAAGAAGTTTCATGCCGCCCGGAACCAATTGGAACAGCGCGCGTTCCGTAATATAATAAACGGTCTGTCCTGTTTCCACGCCGTACTCGCCGGAATAAGTAATCTGCTCTACGGCTTTCTTAAACTTAATATTTGGCGCATCCTCAATAATATTCAGTTTACCGTCTTTAATCTCGCATTTCATCTTACCGGCTGTAAATGTACCGCAGAAGCCTACGACTTTGGCATTCTGGGTGATATTGATAAATCCGCCAGGACCTACCATACGTCCGCCAAATTTGGATACGTTTACGTTACCTTTTTCATCGACTTCAGCCAGGCCGAGGAAAGCCATATCCAGGCCGCCGCCGTCATAGAAATCAAAGGTATCCGGCTGTTTTACAATGGATTCCGGATTGACTGTACCGCCGATACCAAGGCCGCCGGTCGGAACACCGCCGAGTACGCCGGACTCAATTGACAAAGTAATCTGGTCAGAAACGCCTTCTTCACCGGCTACGGCCGCAATCGCTTCGGCCACACCGATACCCAGATTGACAACAGCGCCTTTCTTCAATAACATGGCGCCGCGGCGTCCGCAGATTTTACGCGGATTTAATGGCATTGGCTCAATGGCATCCATTGGGATATAGATTTCACCGGTAAGCTCCGGACGATAATCCGGTCCCATAAAGGACTGGCAATGATTTTCCGGTTTTGCTTCAATCACATAGTCTACCATAAAGGATGGAATCTTAATATCCTTTACAGGCAGGCTGCCCTTCTGTACCATCTTCTCAACCTGAACAACAACGATACCGCCGCTGTTTCTTGTCGCCATAGCCATTTCAAGCTGGTCGCCGTGAAGTCCTTCCTTTACCATTGAAACATTGCCCGCTTCGTCGGCATAAGTACCACGGATAAAGCAGATATCCAACGGCACGGATTTATAGAACAGATAGTCTTTTCCGTCAACCTGAATTAACTGAACCACCTCGTGACCGGACTGACGGGCCGCTTCATTGCCCTTACATGCTTCAACTCTAGGGTCAGCATAGGTTTTCAGACCTACATGGGTAATAAGACCAGGTTTTCTTCCGGCTGTCGCTCTCAAAATATGACTGCACACGCCCTGTGGAAGAATAAAGCACTCCACTTTATTTTCCATACAAAGTTTTCCAAGCTTTGGAGCAAGTCCGACATGGGCGCAAATGAGACGTTTAATCAAGCCTTCATATCCCATATGATTCATTCCCCGTGTTGCACTGTCACCGATGCCGGCGCCATGGAATACGGTCAGATTCTTTGGTTCTCCCGTTTCCGTATATCTTTTTTCAATGGCAATCAAAGCCTCTTCCGGCGTTCCAAAACCTACGAAACCGCCCATACCGACGCTCATACCATCTTTAATTAACGATGCGGCATAATCCGCTGTAACTAATTTACTCATTTTTTCAACCTCCATTTTCTACTTTTATGATTATGGCAACATTGGGAACAACTGGAACAAAACAATACCTAATGCACATGCAATAAACGGCAGAACAACGGTCAGCCAGAATATTGGCATATATGCTTCTTTGTGAGTCTCACCACAGAGATTCAGCAATGTTACAACATATCCATTATGCGGTACAGAATCCAATGCGCCGGATGCAATCGATGCAACCCTGTGCAAAGCGGCCGGAACAACGCCCATTTCTATGTACGGAGGTCCGATAAGCGGCATAGCGATACCAAGACCGCCGTAAGCCGAACCGGTCAGACCGCAGATAACTGTCGTTGCGAGTGCTGCGCCAACCAAAGCCGGTCCCGGAATATTTAACAAAACATCCAGAATTGTCTGGAACAATGGAATTGTTTTTACAACCGCTCCAAAACCTACAACGGCACTTGTATTTGCAATAGCGCTGATGGCCGACGTTGCGCCGCCGGCAAAGGTAGACGGAATCAATGATGGTTTATATGTTTTATTCAATAAGATAACGCCAATAACGATGCCGATAAAGATGGCTGCTGCGGCCGGAATACCAAATGCGTTCATTAAAATGATGGTTGCAATCAACGGTACGAAAGAGAGAAATACATTCGGCATTTCATCTTCACTTAACTGTACGCTCTCTTCACCTTCTTTGGCTACAAAATGTCCGCCTTTAGCTACTTCCGCTTTAATCATCTTATTGAGCCAGATATAACCAACGATGAACATAAAGATACCAACAATGATACCGATAACGGCGCCGGACATGGTTGTCGTTCCCAATGTCTGAGTCGGAATGATATTCTGAATCTGCGGCGTACCAGGACAAGTCATGGCAAAGGTAATGGAACCAAACGCAATTGTTCCCGGAAGCATTTTTCTTGGCAAATCCGCTTCCTTAAACAGGCTGATAGCAATCGGGAAAATCGTAAAACCTACAACGAATACGCTGACGCCGCCATAGGCCAGTACGAAACAGCTCAAAACAACCGCAAGTACGGCTTTGGAAGCTCCGAGCTTTTTCACAATCCAGTTGGCAATCGCATCGGCCGCATGACTGTCATTCATAAACTTACCGAACAAAGCGCCGGCAAGGAATACCAGAAAATTACTTGTGATAAATGTTGAGAAGCCCGGCATGTAATCTTCTACCAGCACCGTATAAACATTCATACCGCTGGTTAATGCAAGGACTGCGGAACAGATTAAACCAATCGCAAGTACGTGAATCCCTTTCATTGCCAGGAATACTAAAAGAAACATGGCAATAATTAACCCAATAACACTTAAGATTTGCATATTTTAATTTTCTCCTTTGATTTTTTCTCCTTCAAATCCCCATAAATATCCCCTTTAAATACCTGATTATTTCACGCCGATGGCTCTGGAAATAACCATCTTCTGAGCTTCCGAGGTTCCCTCGTAGATTTCTGTGATTTTTGCGTCACGCATCATACGTTCCATCGGATACTCTCTTGTATAGCCGTAACCACCGGAAAGCTGTACACATTCACGGGTGACAAGATTCGCCACATCCGAATTGTAAAGCTTTGCCATGGCCGCTTCCTTGCCATACGGAAGTCCGGCGTCTTTGAGCATCGCACAGCGCCATACGAGCATCCGGCCGGCATCAACCTTGGTCTGAAGCTCTGCCAGTTTGAACTGGGTATTCTGGAACTGAGAAATACGTTTTCCGAACTGTTTTCTTTCTTTAACGTATTTGATAGTCTCATCAATAGCTCCCTGAGCAATACCAAGCGCCTGTGTTGCGATACCCATACGTCCTGAATCCAGGCTGGCCAAAGCCATCTTCAGGCCCTGTCCTTCTTTGCCGAGGATGTCGTCTTTGCTCACACGGACATTTTTAAGAATCAATTCACATGTGGCTGAACCACGGATACCCATTTTCTTTTCATGTTTTCCGACTGAAAATCCCGGCGCATCCTTATGTACAATGAATGCAGTCATTCCGTTATTTTTCTTAGCCCGGTCTGTCACAGCAATGATGATGTACCATTCTGCGTGTCCGGCCGTCGTGATAAACATTTTAGTTCCGTTAATAATATAGTCGTCGCCATCCTTCACCGCCGTCGTCTGAACGTTGGATGCATCCGTACCTACACCCGGTTCTGTCAATGCAAAGCAGACCAGTTTGTCTGTAAACGCACCTTTCTGGTATTTTTCCTTCTGTTCCGGCGTGCCATATTTTGCGAACAATCCCATACCAAGACCGGCCTGCACGGAGTAAATAACGCCAGTCGTTGCGCATACTTTGGAAATCTCTTCAAGGGCAATGACATAAGCCAGGCTGTCGCCGCCCTCACCGCCTTCGGATTCCGGATAAGCGGCGCCAAAGAATCCATATTTAAACAGCTTCGGAATGGTTTCTACAGGGAACCGTTCTTCTTCATCCAATGTGGACGCCAGAGGTTTGACTTCATTTTCCGCAAATTCTCTGGCCAACTGACGTACAAGTCTGTGTTCAGGTTTTAATAACGCATACATTTTATTTGTCCTCCTTGTACTCTTTGATTGCTTCCGTAAGCTTAGGAAGTAAGGTTGTCACATCACCGACAACACCGAGGTCCGCTACGTCGAAAATCGGCGCGCCGTCGTTCTTATCGACAGCCACGATATATTCCGAGCCTTCCATACCTGCAATATGCTGGATAGCACCGGAGATACCGCAAGCCAGATAAAGGTCCGGGCGAACCGTCTTACCTGTCTGTCCGACCTGGCACTCATGGTCTATCCATCCGGCATCGACGGTTGCACGGGAACCGGATACAACACCGCCAAGAACCTCTGCCAACGGATTTAACAGGGCGTCAAAGGTCTCTTTGTCACCCATGCCACGGCCGCCGGATACAAGTATCTTTGCATCGGTAATATCGGCCACGGCCTTCTCTTCTTTGATGACTTCCACCAGTTCTACAGGCATATCCGCTTCCGTAAATTCAACATGGAACTCTTCAATCGCACCGGTACGGGATTCATCCGCCGCAAGAGCCTTCATAACTCCCGGCCGTACGGTCGCCATCTGCGGACGATGATTTTCGCACACGATGGTCGCCATGATATTGCCGCCGAAAGCCGGACGGGTCATCAACAGATTGTTGCTTGTTTCATCAATAGCAAGACCGGTGCAGTCTGCTGTCAGACCGGTATGTATTCTGGCGGATACACGAGGCGCCAGGTCACGGCCGATGGCTGTCGCGCCAATCAGAAAGATTTCCGGTTCTTTTTCTTTAATAACGGCAACAACCGCTTTTGCATAAGCTTCCGTCGTATATTCGGCCAGCATTTCATCCTGAACAAGCACTACTCCGTCGGCGCCGGCCGCAACCAGACTTCCGGCTTTGGCTTTCATATCCTGTCCGACGAGAACCGCATACACCTTTTCATTCAATGTATCGGCAAGTTCTCTGGCCTTTCCAACCAATTCATAAGCAACCTTCTGGATGTTTCCGTCGCGCTGCTCTGCAAATACATATACATTTTTGCTCATCGAATTCATCCTCCCCTTAAATCAAATGCTTTTCAGCAAGTTTGCTTACGATAATTGCTACAGCTTCATCTTCCGGAACATTAATCTTCTCACCGGCGCCCTTAGCCTGTTTTGTAAAGGACTTACGAACTCTTGTCGGTGAACCTTTAAGACCGATATTCGCCATATCTACCGTATCCTTCATGTCTTCAAGGCCCCATACATGAACCTCTTTCTTATAGGCTCTGAAAATACCGCCGATAGACATATATCTGGAAGTATTTAATTCGGAAAGACAGGTCAAAAGACACGGAAGTTTTGCGCGAAGGAGGTGACTGCGGTCTTCAAATTTACGTTTTACCAGAAGGGTTTCTCCTTCAACTTTGATATCCTCCACATAGCTAATCTGAGGGATGCCAAGATGCTCCGCAATCTGCGGTCCGACCTGGGCCGTATCTCCGTCAATCGCCTGCCGGCCTGTAATAATCAGGTCGTAGTCCAGCTTTTTAATGGCCGAAGCAATAGTGGAAGAGGTTGCCCATGTATCTGCACCTCCAAAAGCTCTGTCACTGATAAGAATTGCATCGTCAGCTCCCATAGCCAACGCTTCTCTTAAAGCCACATCGGCCTGGGCCGGACCCATGGATACGATAGTTACCGTACCGCCGACTTCTTCTTTAATTCGAAGCGCCGCTTCAATTCCGGCTTTATCGTCCGGATTGATGATGCTCGGAACGCCGTCCCGAATCAAAGTGTTTGTAACCGGGTCCAGACGTACCTCTGTCGTATCCGGAACCTGTTTTACACATACAACAATTTTCATTTTTTACCTTCCTTTCTATTTAAAGTTTGCCGGTCTTTTCTCAAGAAAAGCCGTCATACCTTCTCTCTGGTCCTCCGTTGTAAATGCGACTGCAAAAAGAGCGGCTTCATGTTCAATCCCTTTTTTCAGTTCCATTTCCATACCTTCATTCATGGCTTTTTTGCCCAATGTGATGGCGGACATACTGTTCTTGCAAATCTGCATCGCCAGTTCCTCGGCCTTAGCCACCGGATTTTCTTCAACAACATAATTTACAAGACCAATCTCCTTTGCTTCCGCCGCGCCGACTTTACGTGCTGTAGCGAGCATTTCTTTGGCCATTCCCGTACCCACCAGTCTCGGAAGTCTCTGTGTTCCTGCAAATCCAGGGAATACGCCCAGAGTCACCTCCGGAATACCAATCTGAGATTTTGCCGAAGCCACACGGATATCGCAGGCTAAGGCCAGCTCGCAGCCGCCGCCTAAGGCAAAGCCGTCAATAGCAGCGATGACAATTTTCGGTAAATCCTGAATCTTATCATAGGTTGTCTGACCCAGTCTGGCATAATCATATGCTTCTACGGCGGTCATATTCTGCATGGCTGAAATATCTGCCCCCGCCACAAAAGCTCTGCCGCCAGCGCCGGTAATAATCACTACCTTGGCATTATCATCTTCGGCCATCATATCCAGGGCTTCGGATAATTCTGTTAATGCTTCGACATTTAAAGCGTTCAAAGCCTTCGGCCGGTTAATCGTAATGTACCCAATACCATTTTTTGTTTCATAAATAATTGTGTTAAAAGCCATATTACCTCTCCTTTTTTATTTGCTGCCATTTTGTTATACTACAGTTTTGTTGCTTTTTATCAAAAACTGTTGCATATTTTGTGCATCAGTTTTTTGTTTTTTTATTATTTTTTCTTTTATTTATCACGTGATATATTTTTTATACTTAAAATTATAGTAGTTTGTTTTTAAAAAATCAACAATTGCCCTTCATTTTCTGCCTATTTTCCGTCATTTTTTTAACATTTATTTTATTCTTATATAATTATTCATCAATTTCTGTATTATTTTTCTTAAATCTGTTATATTTTTTCTTTTATTTTTCTTGTAATTTCTCCGAAGGTTCTATATAATAGTTTCTATAACACAGTGTCATTCT
>CABUAW010000036.1 GCA_902489645.1 uncultured Lachnospiraceae bacterium
GACGGTCCTGTTACCATTATCATTGATTCTAAAAATAAATAAAGGCTTTTTCAGCATGAAAAACGGACTCCTTCAACAGAGTCCGTTTAATATGATAATCCGCCCGGAGGCACAATAGAATATTTTCTTATTTTAAAATTTTCTTAATCTCGTCCATAAAGGTATTCACGTCTTTAAATTCACGATACACCGAGGCGAACCGGACATAGGCCACCGCATCCAACTCTTTCAGCCGGTTCATAACAATCTCTCCGATATCCTGAGCCGAAATTTCCCGCTCCTCCCGGTTAAAAATTTCCGTTTCAATTTCATCCACCAGTTTATTAATCTGGTCCGCCGATATCGGCCGTTTGTGACAGGAACGGAGGATTCCCGAAGCAATCTTCTGCCGGTCATAGGGTTCCCGGTTATTATCCTTTTTAATGACAATCAACGGAATTGTCTCAACCTTTTCATAAGTAGTAAACCGTTTTTTACAGGTATTACATTGTCTGCGCCGGCGGATGGAGTTCCCGTCTTCTGCCGGACGAGAGTCAATAACCTTTGAGTCTGCCTCTCCGCAAAATGGACATTTCATCTTTTTTTACCCTCCTCGATAGCTTTATTATAATCGAGGAAATAAGGGCGGTCAATAATAAAATGCCCTTTTAATGCCTTTTTATCACTCGCACTGGCGCACAATTTCCTCCATGCAAACGTCCACCAGAATGATATCCGCACCAATCTGCCGGACGCATTTCCAGCCAATAATGTATTCCGTATCTCTGCCGAGGAGACCGCACCATTTTCCTTGTCCGGGAATAATCAACTGGCAGATATTCCCCGTATGCGGGTCAAATTCCACATCCGCTACAAAGCCAATACGCTGACAATCCCGCACATTGATGACTTCCTTCTGGCGAAGTTCGCAAATACGCATGCCGCACCCCATAAAATATTTCTTATTCTATGTTATGCAAATGCCTTTCACAAAGTGACATCGGCGTAAACCGCCTCGACAAAATCTCTCAACGCTTCCGGATTTATAATTATCTGAATTCCCCGCGCTCCGGCGCTGACGGCAATTTCATCATAGAGCATGGCCGTCTCGTCTATCCAGGTCGGATATTTTTTCTTCATGCCGACCGGCGAACAGCCGCCCCGAATATATCCGGTCAGGCCAAGCAGCTCTTTGACATGGGTCATCTCAATCTTTTTATCCCCGGCTGCCTTCGCCGCTTTCTTTAAATCCAGCGCCATCGTTACCGGAATACAGAACACCATAATCCCCTGCTTATCTCCCCGGACAACCAGTGTTTTAAAAATCTGGTCCGCCGGAAGGCTTACCTGGGAAGCCACATGTTCGCCGCTTAAATGTTCCTCGTCAAATTCATAGGTTTCTATTCGAAACGCCACGCCGGCCTGCTCCAAAAGCCGCATGGCGTTGGTTTTATTCATATCCGCATCTTTCTTTTTTGCCATCATTCCCGCTCCTTACTTTCCTTTTTCTTGCAATATGGATTAAATTATACTATAATTTTTCTCATAATTCCAGTGAGGTGTACAAAAATGCAATTCAGACCATGTATTGATATTCATAACGGCAAAGTCAAACAGATTGTGGGCGGAAGTCTGAAGGACACGGACAATCAGGCAGAAGAAAACTTCGTCTCAAAACAGGATGCGGCCTGGTATGCCAGACGCTATCAGCGGGATGGGCTTCGGGGCGGACATATTATCCTTTTAAATCCCGAAACCTCCGAGTACTATGAAGCCGATGTCGCGCAGGCGCTTGGCGCCCTTGCAGCCTATCCGGGCGGACTTCAGATTGGCGGCGGTATCCACATCGGAAATGCCCGGCGTTTTCTGGATGCCGGAGCTTCCCACGTTATCGTAACTTCCTATGTTTTTAAAGACGGAGACATCCATTTTGACCGGTTAAAGGCCCTGTCAAAGCTTATCGGAAGTAAACGTCTGGTTCTTGATTTAAGCTGCCGCAAAAAAGGAAACGACTATTACATTGTCACCGACCGGTGGCAGAAATTTACATCCGTAAAAATGCATCGTGAAACGCTTGAAATGCTGGCTCCCTACTGTGATGAATTTTTGATTCATGCCGTAGATGTGGAAGGAAAGGCCTCCGGCATTGAAGCGCCATTGGCGAAGCTTCTCGGAAACTTCCCGGACCGTCCGGTCACCTATGCCGGCGGCGTCGGTAATTTTAACGACCTGTATCTGCTAAAAGAGCTTGGAAAAAACAGAGTCAATGTAACCATCGGCAGCGCACTGGACTTATTCGGCGGGCCGATTCCTTACGATACCGTCAAATATCTCGGAACCCAAAACGAAACGCTTCCGCCATTATAGAGAAAAAAGAGGTGCCCTTATGATTGATTTAAAAGACATAATGCCTATTTCTTTTTTAAAAAAAGAGCCTTTCACCGGAAGCTATCAAGGTATGCGCTACCGGATGGAAAAGGCCGAAATTCCGGTTGGGGAAAATTCTGACGAAAAAAAGACGGCGCTGGCCCTATGTATCTGGCCCCAGCCCTTCTGCTATGACAAAACGGACGAAGCCCAAAAAACAAGGGAAACCTTTGAATTTTCATCGGAAGGCCTGGCTTTGGCTGTTGACTGGCTGAATATGAAATATAAAACCGAAAAAAAACGCTGGACAAAGGGTTAAGCCCCTGTCCGGCGTTTTATTATCTTATTTTTTCAAAACCGCAATTACCGCTTCTTTTATAATAGCCAAACCTTCCTTTAACATATCCTCCGGAATGGTCAGCGGCGGCATCAATTTAAGTACGCCGTCTTTACGTCCGGCCACCTCGCAAATCAAATGACGGTCAAAGGCTTCGTGAACAGCTTCCAGGGCCAAAGCCGGATTCACTGCTCCGAAATCAATTCCCCACATAAGGCCCATACCTCTGTATGAAAGACGGGAATCCAATGGCAGAATCTCTTCCTGCATGAATTTTTCCACAATGACTGCCTTTCTCCGAACCTCTTCGTCCAGATGATGCTCCACGAAATAATTAATTCCTGCGGTGCCGCCGATAAAGGACAACTGATTGCCGCGGAAGGTTCCGTTATGTTCTGCCGGACGGAAAATATCCAAATCCGGGCGAATCAAAAGCAGGGCCATCGGCATGCCGAAACCGCTGATGGACTTGGAAAGTACCACCATATCCGGCTGAATACCCGCCCGTTCAAAGGAAAAGAACGTACCGGTACGTCCGATGCCGACCTGGATATCGTCACAGACCATAAGAATCTCGTTTTCCGTACAAATTCTTCGGATTTCTTTCAGCCATTCCACACTGGCCACATTGATACCGCCTTCGGCCTGCAATGTTTCAAGGAAAATGGCCGCCGGTTTTTCAATTCCCGAATGGTCGTCCTCAAGTATCCATTTCAAATACGCAATGGAATCCAGCGTGCCGTCATACGGCACAAAGGTTACATTGTTTAACGGCAGGCTCGCGCCCTCCCGGCTCGTCCTGTCTGTCGTCATAGCCAGACTTCCCAACGTCATTCCGTGAAATGCACCGGAAAACGCAATAACATTCGTGCGTCCCGTATTTTTTCTCGCCAGTTTCAGCGCCGCCTCATTCGCATTCGTCCCTGTCGGCCCGCAGCACATAACCTTGTAATCCAGATTTCTCGGTTTAAGAATTTTTTCCTCAAATGTTGACAGAAATTCTTCTTTTGCCGCTGTGTACATATCCAGAGCATTGATAATATTATCTTCGCTCAAATATTCTATAATCTTAGCTTTGATTTCCGGATTATTATGTCCATAGTTCATGGAGCCGGCCACAGCCAGAAAATCAATATATCTTTCACCATCTACGGAAAACAATTCTGCATTTTTGGCTTTATTAAATTCTACAGGGTATTTTCTACAATAAGAACGTACTTGTGATTCTGTTTTCTCAAAAACTTCAAACATCGTTTCTTTCTTCCTCCAATTTTTTTCTCGCCAGTACATTGCAAGTTGCTCACGTCTTATTATACCCTTTCTTTGCCCGAAGTCAATTTTCTTTTCAAAATAATCGGAGAAATCCAGCAAATCGCATCATTGCTGGAGGTAACTGCGCATGCTTTTCAGTGCATTTTTTTCAATTCTGGAAATCTGGGCCTGGGATATGGAAAGCTCGGAGGCCACTTCCATTTGCGTCTTTCCCCGGTAGAAACGCATCTCGATAATTTTCCGCTCCCGCTCGCTCAGCTTGTCAATGGCTTCCTGAAGCGCAATGTTTTCCACCCAGGCGGCCTCCGTATTTTTAGTATCCCGTACCTGGTCCATAATGCACAGCTTATCGCCGCCCTCCGTATATACCGGTTCATACAGGGATACCGGACTTTGAATCGCGTCCATGGCAAAAACAATATCCTCCTTACTGATTCCGATTTCTCCGGCGACCTCCATGACCGAAGGCTCCCTGTTATTCTTTTTGATAAATGCCTCCCTGGCATAAATTGCTTTATATGCCGTATCCCGGAGAGAACGGCTCACACGAATACTATTGTTGTCCCGAAGATAACGAGCACTTAGATCGGAAATCATCGGCACGGCATAGGTCGAAAATTTAACCCCCTGACTTAAATCAAAATTATCAATGGCTTTCATCAAACCAATACAGCCGACCTGAAACAAATCGTCGGGATTTTCATTGCTGTTTGAAAAACGTTTAATGACACTGAGCACCAGTCGAAGATTTCCCTTGATGTATTCTTCCTTTGCTGCCATATCTCCTGCCTTAATACGTAAAAACAAAGCCTCCTTCTCCTCTTCCCTGAGGAGAGGAAGCTTTGAAGTATTAACACCGCATATCTCAACCTTACCCTGAGCCATAATAAGAATCCTCCTTACTACACTTGCTTGTCAACCAAAGTACAGTAAAGATTTTTCACATTATGAAATTTTATTATACGGTTTTCCCGAAAATAAAAAAATTATTGGGGCTTGACAAAAAGCGCTGTCTTCAACTCATCCGGCTGATTTCTTTTTTCAGGCGAATCATAATTTTCTTTTCCAGACGGGATATATAGGACTGGGAAATGCCGAGTAAATCCGCCACTTCTTTTTGAGTCCGCTCATATCCGTCCTTTGTATTTAACCCAAAGCGCAGCTTGATAATCGTCTGTTCCCTCGGTGAAAGCCGGTGAATCGCCTTATTCAAAAGCATCCGATTCACTTCACCCTCAATCCCTTTATAAATCACATCCTCATCGGTTCCGAGAATGTCGGATAAAAGCAGCTCGTTGCCGTCCCAATCCACATTTAAAGGTTCGTCGATGGATACTTCCATCCGTGTCTTATTATTTCTCCGCAAATACATCAATATTTCATTCTCTATACATCGCGATGCATAGGTGGCCAGCTTAATATTCTTTTCCGGATTGAACGAATTTATCGCTTTAATTAAGCCAATCGTTCCGATGGATATTAAATCTTCTACGCCAATCCCCGTATTATCAAATTTCCTGGCGATGTAGACCACCAGTCTCAGATTATGTTCAATCAGTACCGTCCGGCCGTCCTTTTCTTTTTCCGTTCCAAGCATCCCTATAGCTTCCGCTTCCGCTTCATTTTCCAACGGTACCGGTAATACATCTGCTCCTCCGATATAAAAAATATCTCCACCACTTTGTCGAACTATCTTCTGAGGATTTCGACGCGCCGCATATCGAAACTTTCCCGGTAATGTTGCACTACATATCATAATTTACTCCTTCCGCACACATTACTTTTTCAGAATGTCCGGATGTATAATGGCATGAAATTCCCCACTTTCACTCAATTTTCCCGGATAAATGCCAATGATACACCCACTCTGCTCATATTTTCGTCTCTGATTTTGAAAAATCAGCTTATCTGCCGTAATTCCCAGTAACATTCCATGACTTTTCCCGACAGAATGATATGGAATGGCCCGGACGCCCGGAAGCCCGCTTCCATTTTTCAGACAGGTTTTCAGACACTTATATTCCACCAGACACACCGGTTTCCCGGTCATCGGCTCATATAAACGATTGCCCGTATCAAAAAGTGCTTTGACAACCGTACGGTGTCCGTTCAGGTATATTTGAAGATTCCCGCAGTAACTTTTTAACCAATATTCCTTTGCAAAATGGGTGTGGTAGAAAATGATTGGGCACAGGCTTCCGATTAGAAAGACGCACCCGTATAAAAGAATCTGGTGGTGAACAGATTTTATCGGATAACGGGTCTAAATCACCTCCTGAAAATGATTGACCCTATTATAACTCAAAGCCCGGAAATATTTTGTCAAACGGTTGTCCGGTTTTAATAAAATCTTTCCACGGCTTTCTACAAAACACGCAAAAAAAGAGCCAGACAACAAAATTTTTTGTATCTGACTCTTTTACCGTATCCTTTCATCGCTATTTATTGACCGTCGACATATCCTTTGATTTCAGCTATCAAATCTTCCGCGTCTGTATCCTGAATCATAATATTTGAATATGAATTGGCTTCCCTGACTCTTGTATTAATAGCATTTAAAGAATTAATTTTTCCATCTTCATATATCAGGCGCCCCTGTGAACCGCTGAGCGTACGGTACGTTCCATCCGCATTTTCTTTACAAAAAACTAAAATTTCATCTCCGGGTTGTAATAATGGGTCGTCTTCTATTTCTATAATCTTCTCGTCTGTTTCTCCGCCTGTCATAAAAATAGAAAATACTTCTCCGCTTTCCGAATTATAAATCGGTGTATCAACTTTCACAGAATAGGTGGTATACGGCACAGAATTTTCTGTAACAACACTTTCAATATCCTGTACAGTCACCAAAGCAATCAAATCGCTGGAATGGGCCATTTCTTCCACATCACTGTAGTTATAAGCCCAACTTGCGGACATATACTCTACGTTCTTTTCATTTTTACCTTTTCCGAAGTACATATAAAAGCCAAGGGCCAATATGACTATCAATAAAACAATAAAAACAGGAATTGTCTTCTTTTTCGCATTTAACATTCCATTCGCCTCCTTAACACAGTAAGTTAGCCGCAACTACCTAATTCATTTTTAACATTACTGCTTTCTATTGTCAAATAGTTTCTTTCTTTCCGTCAAACACATGCGCAAAATAAAAAAAAGAAAAGCCTTCTAAAATCAAGGGTTCAGCGAATTTATAATCTATGGAAAAATATTTCATCCTCTAATAAAATTTCTCAATAAAAATCCCCCCAAAACCGCTTTGAGGTTTCGGAGGGACCCTTGGTTCAAATCATATTATTTCTTCTGTAAGAAGCTTGGAATCTGAATGGTGCTTGTACCGACAGTTGTCTCGCTCTTTGTAATCGGTGTTCTCTGAGTCGGAGCCGCTGTCTTAAAGGTCGAAGCGCCGCTGTTGAAGGCCGGACGTTCATTGGCTTTCTTCATGAAGGTCGATGTCTGTCCTGCGCTCTCCTGTGCTTCCAGTCCGGTTGCGATAACCGTGATGGAGCATGTATCCGGTGTGCTTTCATCATACATAGCACCGAAAATGATGTTGGCCGATTCGCCAGCCAGTTCCTCAACGTACATGGCTGCTTCGTTGGCTTCAATCAGACCGATATCGCCGGAGATATTGATAACGATATCCGTAGCACCTTCGATGGTTGTCTCCAGCAATGGGCTGGTTGTGGCCTGTTTCACAGCATCCAGGGCCTTGTCATCGCCATGGCCTTCGCCAATACCGATATGGGCGATACCCTTATCCTTCATGACGGTCTGGATATCCGCAAAGTCAAGGTTGATAAGTCCAGGAACATTAATCAGGTCTGTGATACCCTGAACACCCTGCTGCAATACTTCGTCCGCTTTCTTCAAAGCTTCCGGCATGGATGTACGACGGTCTACGATTTCAAGAAGTTTATCATTTGGAATGATAATCAGAGTATCTACATTTTCTTTCAGATTTTCAATACCCATATTTGCATTTACCATTCTCTGTTTTGCTTCAAAACGGAAAGGTTTTGTGACAACGCCGACAGTCAGGCATCCGAGGCTCTTTGCAATTCCCGCAACAACCGGAGCCGCACCTGTTCCTGTGCCGCCGCCCATACCGCAGGTAACAAATACCATATCGGCGCCTTTAATCATTTCGGTCAGTTCATCGACGCTTTCTTCTGCGGCCTTTGCGCCAACCTCCGGTTTTGCACCGGCTCCAAGTCCCTTCGTCAGCTTCTCGCCAATCTGGACAAGCTGATTGGCCTTACATAACTGTAAAGCCTGTCTATCTGTATTTACGCCGATAAATTCCACACCGACAATATTTTCTTCAATCATACGGTTTACCGCATTGTTTCCGGCACCGCCGACGCCAATAACGAGTATTTTAGCTGCTGCATCCATTTCATTTGTTTTTATCTCAAGCAAGGTAGTTCCTCCTTTTAATATTAATATCTTTTTTTCTCAATTTGCACTATCATATTATATAATATAGTTTTTCGTAAAAATAATCAACCGTTTCTTTTAATTTTCTTTTGTAAAAATAATAGAATTTTTTGTCGAATCATAGTTTTCCAGATGTAATATTCCACGAATCTGCTCCGTTTCTTCCATATTACGCAATTCCGGCAATATATTCGCCATTTCAGCGGCTTTTTCCTCCAATAAGACCGGCGCTCCAAAGCCCACCCGAAGAGCATTGTCTATATAGACTGTAAATATTGCATTTTCATCAATATCTATCTCTTCTGCGGCAATATCATATTCCTGAAGCAATCCGCATAATTCGATAATCCCTTTATAGATTGTCTGATTTTCTATAGAAATCACCTGGCCAATTTCCATATCTTCGACATCGGCGCCCACAATGAGCGGCACCGTATCCCGACGTTCAGACAAAGACTCCTGAATCACACCGTGGTTGTCGAAATAAAAATAGGTTTTACCACTTTTTAAACAACCAAGGATTTCCGTTTCGCCGACCTCAATACAAATCATGTTCCGGCTCTCCATCTTCACCTGGATTTCTTCAATAAACGGCGTATCCGTCACTCTGTACCTGAAATATTTCAGATAGCACAGTAATGTGTTCGGAGCATCTTCAGGAAAACCAATCAGTGTTTTAATTTCGTCGTCCGTATAATTTTTATTTCCAATCACCCGGACTTCCTCCAGGCGAAATCCATAAACGACGATTCCTGTCGCCACGGCCAAAATAACCAGAATCCCGGCAAAAATTTTCAATCCCCGGCGGCTTTTCGGAACAACTGCTCTGTCCCTTTCATCTTCCCGGTCGGCTTCCCCGTTTTCTTCTTCTTCCAATTCTTCAAACTCTCCAAATTCCTCAAACTCTTCATCCTGATAATAATTTTTATCCACGGTATATCCACCTATTTTCCCATAATCCTGCCCTCACGGGCGTCCCTGCAATGTTCAATTCTTGCACCAAGCTGTGTCAAATCTTTGCATATATCCTGATAACCACGCTCTACAAAGATGGAGTTCTCGACGATAGTATCACCTTCCGCCATCAGGCCCGCAATTACCAGCGCCGCGCCGCCCCGTAAATCCCCTGCGGATACCTGGCAGCCTTTTAATTTCGCAACTCCATGAATTACAGCCCTGTTATTTTTTATTTGTATATCCGCCCCCATTTTCCGGAGTTCTTCCGCCGTCCGAAAACGATTTTCAAAGATATGTTCATAAATCGTCGTCTCCCCGCGGGCTGCGGTAAGCACAGCCATTAGCTGAGACTGCATATCCGTAGGAAATCCCGGAAATGGTTGGGTATGAATATCCTCAATTGCAAGAAGCCTTCGGGCCGATTTGAGATAAATTCCCCGTTCTGTCAATCGAACCTCACAGCCCATGGCTTCACATACGTGCAGCAGACAATGCATATGCTGTTCCGCCGCATTTAAAATTTCAATATCGCCGCCCGTACCGGCCGCAGCCAGCAAATAGGTTCCGGCGACAATCCGGTCTGTCATGACCGTATATTCTGTATCTCTCAATGGACATTTTCCTAAAATGCCGATTCGTCCGGTTCCGGCGCCATATATGGTAACGCCCATCGCCTCAAGGAATCCGGCCAGGTCCACGACCTCCGGTTCTCTGGCGGCATTTTGTATCCATGTAATTCCCTCCGCCATTGCACCGGCCATCATCAGATTTTCCGTAGCGCCCACACTGGGATAGGGAAGCACAATCCGCGCCCCCGAAAGCCCCCTGGTTTCACAGTGAATCGCTGCATCCTGTTCTTCAATATGTACGCCCATCTGCCCCAGAGCTTTCAAATGGATATCCACAGGACGGGCGCCGATGGTACAGCCGCCGGGATAATCCAGTACCATACTGCGGCAGCGCCCCAGCATGGCTCCCAAAAGCAAAATGGAAGAACGCATCTTTCCGATACATTCCCTGGAAAGATTTTTCAAATCAATTTCCGACGCATCGATGCAAAGCGTCTCTTCCTGATAAGATACGCCGCACCCAATACTGCGCAGAATCTCTATCATATATCTTACATCCAAAATATCCGGGCATCCCCGGATGACCGTCACCCCCGGATGTAAAAGGGACGCGGCAATAATAGGCAGCGCCGCATTTTTAGAACCGTGGACCAAAATCTGCCCGGTTAGCGGCCGGCCGCCGGATATTCGATAGGATGACACATCAATTACCTCCGAACACAGACTATAACACATTCTATGCGGAAGTTTTTCAAATGTTCCTGTCAGCGTTTAAATTTTATGCTGCGCGAAACGCTGAGTACCAGACCGATTTCGCAGAGCAAAAAGCACAGTGAGGTTCCGCCGTAACTGATAAACGGCAGCGGAATCCCCGTATTTGGCAGTGTATTTGTAACAACGCCGATATTGACAATGACCTGCAGCCCAATCTGGGCCATAACACCGACAACAATTAACGCTCCATATAAATCCGGCGCGTTATTCGCAATAATCATACAACGCCAAAGTAATAAAATAAATAACAAAATAATGGCAACGGCCCCAAAAAGGCCCAGTTCCTCACAAATAATTGAGAAAATCATATCATTATGAGCCTCCGGGACATAGGAAAGCTTCTGAATACTTCGTCCGAGGCCTTTGCCAAAAACGCCGCCGGAGCCAATGGCATAGAGCGCCTGACGGGTCTGATAGGCAGAGTCCGATGTCTCCACATTGAGCCAGGCATCGATACGGTCCATACGGTAGGCAGCCACTTTCAAAAAAATAAGCATCATGGCCGCCCCGCCGCCAATAACGGCGCCAAATATCCGATATTGGCTGCTCGCCACAAAAATAATAATAAAGGACATGCCCAGCATGATGATTCCCGTACTCAAATTGGAAATCGTAACAAGAACAACCATCGGTACAATCAGCGCAAAGCATTTGACCACGCCCTTCCAGCTTTTCAGCTGCTTCACCCCGTTACTCGCCACATGGGCCAGAAAAATAATCAATACGGCCTTGGCCACCTCCGACGGCTGAAACTGAATCGAACCAATCTGAATCCAACGGCGCTGGCCATGGCTGGCTACGCCGTAAAGGAGAACAATCAGCAGCAATCCATTAATCACGACATAGGCTGGCAGCGTGAACCGTTTCCAAAAATGATACGGAATACGGCTGATGACCATCATTCCGGCCATTCCGGCCACCGCAAGCATACATTGATGTTTCAGATAATAATAGGCATCCCCGTTATTTTCAATCTGAGAATTATAGGCGCTGGTACTGAATATCATCACAAGTCCGAAACAAACCAGAAAGATGACGATAAATAAAAGACTGTAATCAAAATATTTCTCTGTTTTTGTCCGGGTTCTATTCTTTTTTTCATCCGTTGCTGTCACTTCCCGTGCCACCAAAAACACCTCTATTCTTTTTCAGCTCTCAATCGGCCAGCTTGTAAACCAGTTCCTTAAATATGCGGCCCCGTTCTTCATAGCTCTTAAACATATCCCAGCTCGCACAGGCCGGTGAAAGAAGTACCGCGTCGCCGCTCTCGGCTTTCTGGGAACAGACTTTGACAGCTTCTTCCAGGCTTTCCGTCATAATGATATTTTCAAACCCATGCCTCCGGGCACATTCGGCAATCTTATTGGCTGTCTCTCCGAGTAATACAAGATACCGCACCTTGCCACCGAAAGCCTCTATCCACTCGTCATAAGTACTCTGTTTATCATATCCGCCGCCAATCAAGATGGTTGGACGCACCATCGCCTGAACCGCCTTAATCGCCGCGTCCGGGTTCGTTCCCTTAGAGTCGTTATAATAGGAAACGCCCTGCTTTTCTGTCACATACTCTATCCGGTGTTCCACTCCCATAAAGGTAGTGATTGTCTCCCGGATTTTTTCCATAGGCACGCCTACGCAGCGGGCCATGGCTACCGCCGCCATAATATTTTCCATATTGTGCAGGCCGAGAATTTTCAATCCGCTGGCGCTGCAAATCATTTCCTTTTGGCCGTCCTTGGCATAATAAATTTTACGGTCATGGAAATAATATCCTTCTGAAAGAACCTGGGTACTGGAAAAATAAATCACCTGAGGTACTGCCGTTTCTCCAATGGCTCTCGTCAGAGAATCATCATAGTTAAGAATAACAAAATCATCGGCAGTCTGGTTCTTCATTATATTTTTCTTCGCATTAACGTAGCCTTCCATCGTATGATGACGATTCAGATGGTCCGGCGTCAGATTCAAAATAGCGCTGACCTTCGGATGAAATTCATCGATGGTCTCCAACTGAAAACTGGAGGTCTCCGCAACCACATAGGAATGTTCGGTCGTATCCAGCGCCGCCCCTGTGTAGGCCGTGCCGATATTTCCGACAACAAATACCTCTTTATAGTAATTTTTCAATATCTCGCCGACCAGCGTGGTCGTTGTTGTCTTTCCATTCGTCCCTGTAATTGCCAGAACGGTTCCCTTTGCAAACTGGTCCGCCAGCTCCAGCTCTCCCCAAATAAGGACGCCGGCCTCCCGCATCCGGTTGACAAAATCCACGTCCGTGGGAACACCCGGACTTAAAACGGCAATATCCAAGGTCCGGATAACGTCATCCGTCAGTTCGCCGATAATGATTTTAATGTCTTTCTTTTCAGGAAGTTTTTTCTGGATTTCCTCTGCCGTAAGTTTCGTATTTCCATCATAAAGAATTAAATCCGCATCTGTTTTCATAAGCAGCCCGGCCGCACCGATGCCGCTGATTCCCGTGCCGGCTACAAGCACTGTTTTATTTTTCAAATCCATATGTATTTCCCTCCTGTTTATCCTTAATTAAAGTGCCAGAAAACCAACAAGGCACAATATCGCCGTCACAATCGAAAATATGGCGACAACTTTTGTTTCCGGCCATCCGCACAATTCAAAATGATGATGAATCGGCGCCATTTTAAAGAAACGTTTTCCCCCGGTCTTTTTAAAATAGGCCACCTGAATGATAACAGAAACAACTTCAATCAGGTAAATCAAACCAAAAATGAGAATGAATAACTGCATATTCATCATGCTGGCTGTCGCGGCCACAAAGCCGCCCAGGGCCAATGACCCCGTATCTCCCATAAAGACTCTGGCCGGATACACATTAAATAATAAAAAGCCTAAAAGGCTGCCGGCGACCGCTGATGTTATCGGCGCCAGACAGCTGTTCGTGCCAATGGCAACAACGGTAAGGAATACGGCCACCAGCACGGTGACGCTGGAGAGCAGGCCGTCCAGGCCGTCCGTAAAGTTCGTTCCGTTGGTCGTTCCCAAAAATACAATAAACATAAAAATTATAAACATCCACCACGGCAAATGAATGTATAAACCATTTTCAAAGCCGCCGCTGAAAGGTATAAGAATCCCCGTTCCCACATCGGTAAAATTCATCATATAGTAAATGAAAATTCCCGTAATGATAAACTGACCCGCCATCTTTTGAAGCGGCGTCAGACCAAGATTCCGTTTTTTTACAACCTTAATATAATCATCCATAAATCCGATAATGCCAAAGCCCAAAGTGGCAAAGGCCACCGGAATAATCACCGGATAATCCTTCATATAAAACAGGGATGTGATAATAACGCTGACGATAAAAATCACACCGCCCATGGTTGGCGTCCCGGATTTCTTTTGATGGGCCGCCGGTCCCTCGTCACGGATAAACTGTCCGAATTTTAATTTCTGAAGAAACGGAATAACTACAGGGCACAGCAGTGCGCTGATGGCAAAAGCAATAATTGCCGGTAACACAATTGTATATTTCATAATTACACCTCTCGTTGAATTCTTTCGTATTCTGTCCAAATTAAGAATTATAATACCTTACCGTTGCCTTGTAAAGTATTCTAAGACAAATTGTCTCCTGTTTCCTCCTGTATTTCTTCCTGTTTATCCTCAGGAAACAGATAGGGCAGCACCATCTGGTAAATCTCACTCATAACCGGCGCCGCAATCGTGCCGCCATAATAGGTTCCCACCGGTTCGTCAATCAGAATAATACCAATAATCTTCGGATTATCCACCGGTGAAAATCCTATAAAGGAGGCAATATATTTTCCCGAACCCCGGGGCAGCTTTTGAGACGTCGCCGTCTTTCCGCCCACAGCGTATCCGGCCACCTGACCGTTTTTCCCTGTCCCTTCCGAGACAACCAGCCCCAGAAGCTCTTTCATCGTCTCCGATGTCTCTTTACTGATGGCTCCGCTTTTCACCGGATAATCGAACACGGTCTGTTGATTTCCTTCTGCGTCCGTCGTATACATTCCCAGATGCGGGGTCACCAGATTGCCCCCGTTAATCACGGCGCTCACAGCCCGAAGAAGCTGCAGCGGCGTAATCTGGAACGACTGTCCGAAGGATATGGTCGCCAGCTCCACGGCCCCGACATTTTCTATCTTATGCATAATCGAAGTCGCTTCCCCGGGAAGGTCCACTCCGGTTTTTTCAAAAAGTCCCAGTCTTCCAAAATATTCATAAAGGCCTTCAATGCCCACCCGGGCGCCGACATCCATGAATACCGGATTACAGGAATTCATAAACCCTTCGGTAAACGTTTCGCTCCCGTGGCCTCCGGTTTTGTGGCAGCGGATTTTCCGGTCCGCCACAATCCGGAATCCCGGACATGAAAATGTATCATTTAAGGTCACCACTTTTTTTTCCAGGGCCGATGTGGCCGTAATGATTTTAAATGTGGAACCCGGCTCATATGTATCATTAATGCAGCCGTTACGCCACATCTGATTCAGCAAATCCTGGGTATTGACGCCCGTATCATCCGTCATCGACGGAATCAGGGTAAAGGGTTCATTTAAGTTGAATTCCGGTACATTGACCATGGCGTAAATTTCGCCGTTCTGCGGATTCATAAGAATAACCGAAACGCTTTTCGCCTGTTTCTGCTTCATCACCTTTTCGGCGACCTGGGTCACATAGGACTGGATATTATAGTCCAGGCTCAGATGGAGGCTTTCACCCATCACCGGCTCTACCCGGGTCTCGGCGCTGTTCTCCACTTCGATTCCCCGGACATCGGTCACCGTCAGAATCCGCCCTTCTTCCCCCTGGAGGTAGTCGTCATACATCACCTCCAGACCGATAATCCCCTGATTATCGCCGCCGGTAAATCCGATAATTTTCGCCGCCAGTTCATCATAGGGATAATATCGGGAATAGTCTTCATCGACCATCACGCCATCCAGCTTATAGCTGCGAATCAAATCGCCGGTTTCCTTTGGCACATTCGATTGGATACGTTCAATCGAAGAAATCTTTTCCACACGTTTACGTACCCTTTCCGGGTCCAGCTCCAATGTCTCGGACAACACCTCAATCACTGTCTCCGGCTCCGTAATCTGATTGTGAATCACAGAAATTGTACATACGGACTGGTTAGTCGCCAGGGCCACGCCATTCCTGTCATAAATAATTCCCCGCTCCGCTTTGATGACCCGTTCCCGCTCATGAAGCGCATCCGCACGCTCTTTATAATGCTGAGAACGGTTTACCATGATGTACCACATACGGGCCAGAAGCACTGCCAGCAAAAGGGTCATCATCAGCAGAACGACAAGCATTTTCCTGCGCTGATAGGTTCTTGTTTCCATGAAACCTCTCCACGGACATTTAGTATACTATATTAATGCCCCTCTCAGTTTATGCCATTCTGCTCCATATATTCGGCCAAATCATCCCAATAATATTCTCCGGTAATGTCATCATAGCCATCGCCGTCTTCATCTACCCACTGGCTCAGATAGTCCTCAAGGTCCCCGCCGGCTCCGCTGCCGCCGGTGGCCGTGCCGCCTTCCGTTTCATCATCCACCGGCGTTCCGTCCGCATTGGTTTCCTGCTCGGCTCCCCACTGGTAATTTCCTGAAACGTTTTCTCCCTCTGCGGCATTTTCGCCGTTTTCCGGGAATATTTGAAGATAAGGAAGGACTTCCCGCAAAATATCGCCGGCCATCTTCGTCGCCGCGCTGCTGTCCTCCTGATTATTCTGCAGCTCATCAATAACAACATAGACGACAACCTGTGGATTTTCCACCGGTGCGAATCCAATAAAGGAAACCACGTATTTTCCCGAACCACGGGGCAGCTTCTCGGCCGTACCGGTTTTACCGCCAATCTTGTAGCCTTCCACTCTGGCCGCCGTCCCCGTCGTGTTCACGCCATCGTCAGCCACCGTCTGATACATAGCTTCCATCAGCCAGTCACAGGTCTCCTTGGAAAGCGTGTTTCTCACCAATACTTTATCAAAAGATTTAACCACATTGCCGCTCTCGGTCGTAATTTCCCGGACAACGTGGGGTTGATAATAATGTCCGCCATTAACTATGGAAGAAAAGGCCGCAACCATCTGAACCATTGTCAGGTTGAAGCCCTGACCAAAGGCGCTTGTGGCCAACTCAAAGCTGCCCATTGTCGATTCATTAAAAATCAGGCTCTCCGCTCCGGCTTCTCCCGGCAAATCAATCCCCGTCGCCTGACCAAAGCCATATAACCGATGATACTTTAACATATCCGTCGTTCCAAGACGGGTACCAATCTGCATCAGAGCGTCGTTGCATGACCACATGATGGCCTCCTGGAGCGTCGTCGTACCATGACCATAAATATTATGACAGGCAATATGCTGCATCCCCACACCGTCAAATAAATCCTCTCCGCCGTCACACAGGAATGTATCGCTGGTGGATACTTTATTTTCATCCAAAGCCGCGCCGATTGTCAGCGGTTTTATTGTGGAACCCGCTTCAAAGGTATCGCTGACACAGAAATTTCGCCAGAGATTGTTATAAATAGTCACCACTTCTTCATCCGTCATGGCTTCAATCTCTTCTTCGCTGTAATACATGGTCAAATCTCTCGGAGAATTCAAATTGAAGGTCGGAGAGTTGGCCATGGCCAAAATCTCCCCGTTATTCGGATTTGCCACAATAACTCCCGTGTGCTGGCTGCCTCGTTCATTCGCCAACTGGGTCACGTATTTTTCCACAATCCGCTGAATATTCAAATCAATGGTGGACACCACATTATATCCGTTCACCGCAGCCACCGTCGTTCTCTCAAAATCCGTTTCATCGGAGAGATAACCATATTCCCGGCCGTTGGTTCCGTTCAGCATATCGTTGTAGTAGCCTTCCAGTCCCCACGTTCCCTGATTACCGCCGATTGTAAAACCAATCAAGGCCGCAGCCAATGTATCATACGGATATTTCCGGACATATTCTTCCTCAAACCATATGCCTTTAATATTTGCGCTGGCCTCCTGGTCCGCCTTATCCTCCGAATCCATAAAATCCTGATATGCTTTTACCGTATCATAATCCAGCTTTTTGGCCATGACCACATACCGGCTGTCCGGGCTGTCGTCCAAAACCTTATAAACTTCCGAAGCATCAATACCAAAATATTTTTCAATGGCCTCCGCCGTCGGTTCTTCACAGTCCCCGTTGGAATTCAGTACCACATAAGGGTCCAGCACCAGATTATACACCTTTTCACTGGTCGCCAGCACCGTTCCGTTCCTGTCCTGGATATCGCCCCGCTTAAAAGGGATGCTTTTACTGTCATAGTCCATCTGCGCCATAACTATTCGTGCATAGGTATCGCTGTTTGATAAATTAATCAGTAATAGTCTCGCAATTAAAACACAAATAAACAGGAGCAGTAGGATAAAAACGAGCAGCAATTTTTTTCGATTGCTCGTACCAAACTTCTTTTCCTGTTTCTTTCGTTTCTTTCTTATAGGTCGTTTCGGGAATTGATATTGCTTCGCCAAGATGTCACACCACCTGTCTATCTAAGGAAAAGCCCCCAGTAAGCTGAGGGCTTTTGTGTTCAGTCATCCGATGGAATCTGTCGGTATTGTTTGACATAATCCTGATTCTCATTGGAATAATAATGGATTTGCCCTTCCGTAATGGCCGTCATACCAAATTCATTGACAGCCTTCTGATATACCTCCGACAAATCAACCGCACTGTTAATGCGTTCTTCCATAGCCACATTTTCATTTGTAATAGTGCTGAGTTCCGATTTCAACGATGCCACCTGCGCACTCGTCTGAAGGATTTCGTTTTGCAGGCTCAGGTAAACAACGCAAGCCGCCACCGTCACAACGACGGAAACTATCAAAAATAATGTATACGTCAAATTTAAGCGAAGCGCCCGCTCCTGATTTTTCCTGGCTATTTCTTTTTTTCGTTTTCTCTCTGCCTGAAGACGGCGTTCCTGTGCGCTCCTTCGCCGCTGTCCTGACGGATATTCCTCCGGCAGAGTTTCCAGTTTACGGACGGCGCTGCCTTCAACATAATATTCGGACGTGCGTCTTACGGGTCTCTTTGTTCTGTTGTCCGGCATAGTCACCGCTCCTCTCCTGAATATCAATGTCGTTCAAATACGCGAAGTTTGGCACTTTTAGACCTTGGATTTGCTTCCAGCTCTTCCTCGGACGGAAGAATCGGCTTTCTCGTAATCACCTTTCCCATAGATTTTTTGCCGCACACACAGGTTGGAAAACCTGGCGGGCACTCGCACGGATTCTCGCATTTCCTAAAAATGTTTTTTACAATCCGGTCCTCCAGCGAATGGAAGGTGATAATGCAGATTCTGCCGTTGGTATTCAGCAGCTCCACCATTTCATTCAGATGGCCTTTCAGCACTTCAAGCTCCTGATTCAGTTCAATACGAATCGCCTGAAACGTCCGTTTGGCCGGATGTCCGCCGACGGCCCGGAATTTCATCGGAATCGCCGCCTTAATAATCTCCGTCAGTTCATCCGTTGTCTCCACAGGCTTATCCTGTCTGGCCCGAACAATGTGTTTTGCAATATTTTTTGCAAATTTATCCTCACCGTAATCCCGTATCATCCGGTATAATTCCATTTCGCTGTAGCCATTGACAATGTCTCTGGCCGTCTTATCCTGACGCTGGTCCATACGCATGTCCAGCGGTGCATTTTCTCTATAGGTGAATCCCCGCTCCACCGTGTCCAGTTGGTAGGAAGAGACTCCCAAATCTAAAACAATGCCATGAACCCTGGAAATACCAAGGTCATTGAGTATCTGTTTCATGTCACTGTAATTGCTTCGCACAATCGTGACTTTATCTCCAAAAGGGCTTAACCGTTCTCCGGCCGCCGCAATGGCCGCCGCATCCTGGTCAATGCCGATAAAATGTCCTTTTTCACTAAGCCGGCTGCACACCTGATAGGCATGTCCGCCGCCGCCAAGTGTTCCATCGACATAAATGCCGTCCGGCACAATATGCAGATTTTCAATCGTTTCTTCCAGCAAAACAGATTGGTGTTTGAAATCCATTTTCGTTACCTCTTTCTTTTGCTGTTACAGAGAAATCCCAATGTCTTCCATATGCTGGGCAATATCATCCATATCGTCCACATCCACATCGTTGATTTCTTCCCACTTGTCTCTGCTCCAAATCTCAATACGATTGGATACGCCGACTAAAACGGCTTCTTTTTCAAGCTTGGCAAACTCTCTCAAATTCGCCGGAATTAAAATCCGGCCCTGCTTGTCAATCTCACATTCCGAGGCTCCGGCCAGAAAAAAACGGCTGAACTTACGGGCATCTTTATTGGTCATAGGAAGCTCATGAATCTTCTGTGTAAAACAATCCCACTCTTCCTGAGGGTACACAGAGAGACAGCCGTCAAGCCCCTTCGTCAAAAAGAATCTTTCACCCAGAGATTCTCTCAGCTTTGAAGGTACAATCAGTCTGCCTTTTGCATCCAATGTATGATTATATTCACCAATAAACATACAAGCCACCCGCTTCTCACTTTCGGCGCCTTACGGAACCATTTTTCACCACTTTGTTTCACTTTCTCCCACTTGTATTTTTATTCTATATTATTTGGTTTGAGAAGGCAATAGCAATTTTGGTTTTTTCAAAAAAATTTCATTCTTTTTTAATATATGAACCGGCTTGCTTTTTTGATGATTATATGGCCTTTTTCCAAAATATGTGATAAAATGGGTGGGAATGTGAAAAAAAAGCGGCCAAGAAATGTCGCTTTTATATAAGAAAGGACGTATGAATATGAAATTAGGTATTGTCGGTCTCCCGAATGTGGGTAAAAGTACCCTTTTTAATTCGTTAACGAAAGCCGGCGCAGAATCTGCCAATTATCCATTCTGTACAATTGACCCAAATGTGGGGATTGTCTCCGTACCGGACCACCGTCTGAACGTACTGGCTGACCTTTATGATTCGGCGAAAATCGTACCGGCCGTGATTGAATTTGTGGATATCGCCGGTCTGGTAAAAGGCGCTTCCAAAGGTGAAGGACTTGGAAATCAGTTCCTCTCCAACATCCGTGAAGTCGATGCCATCGTTCATGTTGTCCGCTGTTTTGAAGATGACAACATTGTCCATGTCGACGGCAGCATTAATCCGCTTCGTGATATCGAAACAATCAATCTGGAATTAATTTTTTCTGATATTGAAATTATGGAGCGCCGTTATGCCAAAGTCAGCAAAGGCGCCCGCAATGATAAATCTCTTGCAAAGGAAGCCGAGCTGGTAAAACGGATTATCGCCCACCTGGAGGACGGTAAAATGGCCCGTTCTCTTGAAATTGATGATGAAGAGGAACAGGCTCTGTTACAGAGCTTCAATCTTCTGACATACAAGCCGGTCATTTACGCCGCCAATGTTTCCGAAGACGACCTGGCCGATGATGCCGCAGGCAATGACTTTGTTTCCTCTGTCCGTGAGTATGCGGCTTCCGAAGGTTCGGAGGTTTTTGTCATCTGCGCTCAGATTGAGCAGGAAATTGCCGAACTGGATGATGATGAGAAGAAAATGTTCCTTGAAGATTTGGGGCTTTCCGAATCCGGTCTGGAAAAACTCATTAAAGCCAGCTACCGTCTGCTCGGTTTAATCAGCTATTTGACGGCCGGTCCGACCGAATCCCGTGCATGGACCATTAAAAACGGAACAAAAGCGCCTCAGGCTGCTGGAAAGATTCATTCGGATTTTGAACGTGGATTTATTAAAGCCGAGGTTGTCAGCTATGACGATTTGATGGCCTGCGGTACTTACAACGCTGCCAAGGAAAAGGGCCTTGTCCGTATGGAAGGTAAAGAGTACGTCGTAAAAGACGGCGATGTCGTCCTTTTCCGATTCAATGTCTGAACATACGCACCCGACGGGTATATCCAAAAAAGCTTTCTCCGACAAGGGAACCTCTCCAAAAGAAAGGGATTCGGGTGGGGAAAGCTTTTTTACAAAAAACAGCACATTTTATAAAGCGCTGTTTTCCATGCTGATTGTCGTCGCCCTTCAAAACCTTGTCGCCTACAGCGTCAACATGGCCGACAATATCATGCTTGGAAGTTACAGCCAAAATGCCCTGTCCGGTGCCGCCACTGTCAATCAGATTTTTTTCATGGTTCAGCAGGTTGCCCTGTCCATCGGCAACGCTTTGGTCGTTCTTGCATCCCAATACTGGGGCGAAGGCCGGGTAGAGCCCATACGCACACTGACAGGGATTGCTTTAAAACTCGGGCTCGCCTTTGGCATCGTCATTATCGGACTGTGTTCCCTCATGCCAACCTCCATTCTTCATATTTTCACAGACGCACCGGAGATTGTCGCCGAAGGTCTTCCCTATCTTGCAGTCGTTCAGTGGACCTTTGCTCTGTATATCCTGACCAACGTTCTGATGTCCGCCCTGCGCAGCGTCAAAACCGTAAATATTTCATTTTACATTTCCATCGTGTCGCTGCTCGTCAATGTGGGCATCAATTACATTTTAATCTTCGGAAAATTCGGTTTCCCTGAAATGGGTATTGTCGGCGCCGCTGTCGGAACCTTCGTTGCAAGAATTCTGGAGCTGGCCATCGTCGTCATTTACATATGGAAGGTTGACAAAAAACTTCATCTGTTTTCCAAAGATTTATTTATCCGTGATGCCAGTCTCCGTAAAGACTATATCAAGGTAGCCCTGCCGATTATACTGTCTCAGGTCATATGGGGCATTTCTGTGCCGATGCAGACGGCCATTCTCGGACATTTGTCGTCGGATGCCATTGCCGCCAACTCGGTGGCGACGACTTTCTATCAATATATGAAGGTTATCGTCATCGCCATGTCCTCGACCTCCGCCGTTATGATTGGCAATGCCATCGGTCAGGGGAATATGCGGCGGATAAAGTCCGATGCCCGGACACTGTCCGTCATCGATATTGGCATTGGCATCGTGCTTGGAGGCATACTTCTCCTTTTACGGGAGCCGCTGCTTTCCATGTATCGATTATCTGATACAGCCACCACCATGGCCTCAAACCTTATTCTGATTATGAGTGTCGTCATGGTCGGCATGTCCTATCAGATGCCCGTCAGCTCCGGCATTATCCAGGGCGGCGGCGATGCTAAATTTACGATGACAATGACGATGATTAGTACCTGGTGCATCGTTATGCCCCTCTCCTTCCTGGCCGCCTTTATTCTCAAATGGCCCGTCGAAGCCGTCGTCATCGTTATTCAGTCCGACCAGATATTCAAATGTCTGCCGACCTTTATTCACTTTAGAAAATACAGATGGATTAAAAAGCTGACAAAAGATGTGTAAAAAACAGCCAAAACAGGGAGACAGCAACCTCAAGTTGTTGTCTCCCTGCGATTAAAACAATTTTTTCATTATCTTAATCCCTGGATAAAATCATCCAGGCCAATCCTTCTTCTATAGTAATCCGGCCTTCCTCCGCAATAAGCTCATTGCTCACGCACAGGCTCTCTCCAAAACGGGTACTGGCCCGCTCCAAAGGATACTTAAACCCTTCCAGGGTAATCCCCTTTAATTCCATCGTCGCCGGAATGAGCGACATATATTTTCCAAAAACAGCACCTCTTTTCAATGTATATGTCCCCTGAATCATCTGAATTTGATTGTTTTTATCTGCCAAAATTCCCCAAACTCCGGCCTCCATAACATTTTTAAGCATCTGAAGATTTGCCAGCACATGGTCCAGGCGGGTTCCCGTTCCGCCCAAAATGTGAAGAACCTTTTCCCCGGGCAACGGCTGTGCTTCGTTTCGGGCAGCGTCCCCGGTAAGCAGACGCAGCGCCAGCTTCACGGCGATGTCGGTGTCTGTATAATCCTTCTCCGGGATAAACTGGTGTACGCAAATATCCTCCCGGTGAATATATTTTTCCAGAATCCCGCTGTCAATCGTATCAAAGTCGCCGACCAGATGGGTAATGCCAATCCCGGCCCTGTCGGCAAAGGCCAGTCCGCCGTCCACGGCAATGACTTCATCATATTTATTCTTTTTTAAAAAAGAATAAATATGATGAAGTCATTGCCAGTCCGCCGTCCACGGCAATGACTTCATCATATTTATTCTTTTTTAAAAAAGAGAAGGCAAAATCATCATCGATATTGCCTCCTGTAATCACCAGTACTTTCATTCGTATTTTTTAAATACCTCCAAAAATCCCCTGACGTTATCTTCCACAGAGCCTTTGTATACCGCCGAACCGGCTACAAAAATATTGGCTCCGGCTTCAATCAGCATTTCCACATTATCCAGGGTCACGCCGCCGTCCACTTCAATATCGACGTTCAGATTCCGCTCTGAAATCATCCGCCGCAGGCGGCGCACCTTATCCGTCGTCGTCCCAATATATTTCTGGCCGCCAAAGCCCGGATTCACACTCATGAGAAGCACCATATCCAATTCCGGAAGAATTTCTTCCACTTCAGAAAGGGATGTGGCCGGATTCAAAACCACACCGGCTTTGACGCCGTAACTCTTAATCACCTGAACCGTCCGGTGAAGATGCTTGCAGGCCTCCGCATGAACCGTAATCATATCCGCTCCTGCATCCACAAATTCTTTAATAAACCGAACCGGCTCGTCAATCATTAAATGTACGTCAAATACTTTGTCTGTCACCGGACGAATCGCCTGAATCACCGGGATTCCAAAAGAAATATTCGGTACGAACTGTCCGTCCATCACATCAATATGAATATATTCGGCGCCTGCCGAAGCGGCCTTCGCCACATCCTGTCCCAGATTGGCAAAATCCGCAGATAAAATCGATGGTGATAAAATCAACATCGTCAATACCTCCTCTGCTCTTTTAACTCCTGATACATCTGAACATAGCTGTCATAGCGTACCCGGCTGATTTTTCCTTCCGACAGCGCCTGCTTTACCCCACAGTCCGGCTCGTTCAAATGATTGCATCCGGCAAAACGGCACTCCGCTTCATAGGGCAGAAACTCAGGAAAATAGAGCTTTAATGTCGCATCCGTAAAATCATTTAAATAGAGGGAACTGAATCCCGGCGTATCAAACAAATATGTGTCTTCGCCCAGATAAAACAACTCCGAATGGCGCGTCGTATGACGTCCCCGTTTAATTTTTTCACTGACCGCCCCCGTCTCCATTTCGGCCTCCGGCAGCAGCCAATTCATCAACGACGATTTCCCGACACCGGAAGGCCCGGCGAGGGCCGTCGTCTTTCCGGCCAGTAAAGCCTTCACCTTTTCTAAATTCTCTGCTTCCTTCACACTGACAAACAGTATCGGATAACCGCAGGCCCGATAAATATTTTCCAGTGTCTCACACTTTGAAGCGTCAGTCAAATCGCATTTATTGAATCCGATAATCACGGGAATGTGCCTGTACTCCATTTGAAGCAGAAAACGATTCAGCAATCCGAGATTCGGTTCCGGCTGGGCCGCGGCAAAAAGTACGAATGCCTGGTCAATATTGGCCACCGCCGGACGAATCAATTCATTTTTCCGGGGTAAAATCCGCCGGATATTTCCCTTTTTATCCGCCGCACTGATAACGTCAATTTCCACATTGTCGCCCACCAGTGGTTTTACCTTACGGTTCCTAAAAACACCCTTCGCCTTACACTCGTAAATCCCCTGGTGTCCGGCATGGATATAATAGAATCCGCCGATTCCTTTAATAATTTTCCCTTGCATAAATGCCTCGACTAACTAAAGTAAATGGAGTAGGTCGCATAGACGTTTCCTTCAACCATAGCCGTTACCGTCGCTGATGTTCCAAGCTCTCCGTTGACGGTTGTCCCCCAACCGGACTCATAGGCGTCCGAAGAGCTGCAATAGGCCGTATAAACGGTTTCTGTGCTGCCATCCGCATAGGTTACCGTAATCGTTACCGTACCTGAGCTGAGCGCGGCCTGGCTGCCGATGTCATGACCAAACGGATTATCCGACGGCATATAAATGGTTGCGCTTCCCATCTGCGGTTCGGTTTCCTCCGGTCCCGTACTCACAACAAGGTCCACATAAGTTCCCCGGTCCGCCTGAGAATTTGCATCCAGGCTCTGTCCGATAATGTTGCCCTCTGAAATGCTGTCGCTGCTTTCATAGTTCACGCTTCCCACATTCAGGCCGGCCTGTGCCAGAGCGGCCACCGCATCGTCATAGGACTTATTAATCAAATAAGGCACCGTCGTTTTCTGCTTGCCTTTGCTGACAGTTAAAGTAACCGTCGCTCCCAGCTTCACCGTCTCTCCGGCCGCCGGAGATGTGCTGATGACACGATTTTCCTCAATCGTATCATCATATTCATTTTTTATCGTCACCTTCAGGCCCATCCCCTCCAACTGGGATTTTGCCTGTTCCAGAGATACATCTCTGACATCCGGCATCTGGGCCGATTCATCGCCCTTGCTGACAAATAACGTAACGCTTGCGCCCTTTTCCAATTTGGTTCCGGCTTTTGGATTTGTGCTGATGACAATTCCCTTCTCTACGGAAGCATCCTCTTTTTCCTGAATCTTATAATCCAGCTCATTTTCCTGAAGCAGAGCAATGGCCTCATCCTGGGTCTTGCCCACACAATCCGGCACCGGATTCATGCTGCTCTCCGTGCTGATATTGCCCGAGGACGACGTTTGTTTGCCGCCGCTGCCGAAGCCGCTGAACAAACCGCTGGCCCGGCCGATGATAAAGAAAATGACAATGACAATAATAACCGCACCGACAATACCAAAAATCATCATTGTTTTATCCAGTGCCGGATTGACATCATCTTCCTCCTCTTCCTCTTCCACAACCGGAGG